>DASUSJ010000371.1:0-5560 GCA_036375155.1 Pyrinomonadaceae bacterium | reverse complement strand
GCCATACGAATCGAGCATTTCAGGTGCACCTTTCAAAACCGCCGGGAGGTCGAACAGAATACCTTTTGAACCCGGGTTGGCTGCCAACACCGCGGCAAGCAAATGGCCGTAGCCGCCTGCGATATCGGCGATCGTACCGGCATGCGAAAAATCATAAGCCTCGAGTACCGGCCCGATCGACTGGTGTGAATAGCTCGTCATCGCGCGATTAAAAATATCGCCGAGCTCTTTGTTCGTGTTGAAGAGGTACGAAAATACCGGCTCTCCGTGAACATTATCCCATGCAGGATTTCCGGTTCTTACGCTGTACAGAAGATCGCCATATACCTTCCAGTGTTCAGGTTCGCCCATCCAGATCGTCAGATCGCGCGTGCTACGCGGCGCGTCCGAGCGCAGGGTTTCGGTCATCGGCGTATTCGCGAAAGTACTGAGGTCGGACTCTTCAAATGCGCCCACGCTCGCGAGAGACCGGAGCAAACGATAGAGCGACCGTTCGTCCACTTGGGTCTTCTCAGCGAGATAAGCGACCGTCTTGGGTCCGTCCGCAAGGAGATCCGCTATGCCAAGTTTTGCGGCGGAATAGATGGCGGCTGAAACAAAAGCTCCTGATACAAGCTGCAGAAGCTGCGCATCAGGAGGAAGACTCTCGGGCGCAAGCGCGGCCGAAGTGTTTGTATTCGTCATGAAAAGTAAACTCCTAGATAAAAGATTTCGTTCCGGCCGGCAGGCTGGGACCGGCCATCTGTCCTTATACGCGGAGTCTGATCGGAAACCGTATCAGACTTGGAGGATGGAGTTTTACGAGCCTAGTTTTCGAGCTGGAAGCTGCGCGGCACAAACTCGAGTGAGATCAGATCACCCGCAACTTTTGATTTTGCATCCGTGCCCGGGCGAAAGATGAACACGACCGGCAGATCGACACTCTTCATTCCACATCCGAACTGGAGGTCTTTGATCTCGGGTACGAATCCTCGGATGAACAAGGTTTCCGGTGACGAATTAGAAAGTCTCACTAACTGCTCGCCGGTCCGCATGTGATAGAGAACAGTCTTGTTGGTGCACTCGATGCGGTCCAGAAAACCGAGAAGACGCTTCTCCCCGGCCGCAGGCTTTCGAAGATTCTCTGTTATTGCTCTCATCATCATTGCGCGGCGCTGTTCTTCAAAATTGTCCGGCGCCCTCGTTGAAGATGAAGAGTTGGAGGAGCCCGTGGTCTCCTCGACAACATAAGTTGGCGGTAGCGGTTCCGAATCTAGATCGATAAAGCGGAACGACTTCGGAACAAACTCCACTGCGACCAGCTCCCCACGAATGGGAGGTTTTGCAGATGCGAGCGTTCGAAACGCAACGACCGCGGTCAGATCAGACAAGGCCGCGTTACACCCGACTTCGGCCCCGCCGTCATCGACAAACGTCATCAATTTCAATCCCTGAAAATCTTTGCTTGAAAGCTGCAGTAATTCTTTCTCAGTCTTGATATGGAAGGTGATCGACGGCCCTTTGCACTCCACCTTCGTAATGTTTCCCAACACGCGAGCTTCGCCGGATTCGAGCGGGCGGAGCGACCGATTAAGGGACCTCAGAAGTGCCGCCTCGTTGGCTTTAGTGAGCTGCTCATCGCTCGGCACCTCTTCGCCGGGTTTCTTGCGAAGCGTCACACGTTCCTCGGCAACCCTTGACGAATCATCACTGGACCTCTTCCGCATCGCCTCATACTGTGCACGGATGTTTTCGCGCTCGCGAATCTCCGACGCGAGCCTTTCGGCACGATTGCGAACATCGTCGTCATCTGCATTGCTCGCCAATTTTGCGGCGATGGCGGCCGCTTCTTTGTACTTCTCCTGCCGAAGGTAGATCTCCGCTATGCGCATGGCGTACCGGGCGTTACCCGGTTGGTACTTCAACGCCTTCTTCAACAGCTCGGCCGCTTCGTCCAGATGCTCGTTGTTAACGAGACTCACAAAAGCCAGCAGCTCATAGCTCTCGGTAAATGCCGGATTGAGCGCAATCGCCCTTTTGAGCATCTCCCTTATCCGCGAAGCCGTGGAAGCTTCGATGCGACTAACGTATCCGAACTCGTCCTGACCCTCGCGGCTCAAAAGCTCCGCATACCTGAAAAAGGCGAGATGGTTTTGTTGATCCTGCGCGATCGCTTTCTCGAGAAAGCTCTTGGCTTCGTCGTACTTTCGTTGCCTGATCTTCACCATACCCAGCGAAGTGTTAGCAATACTGGAATCGGGCTTGAGCGAAAGAGCGGTGCGCAGGAAGGGCTCGGCGTCGTCGTAGCGATTCACGTGGTATAGAAGGTCGCCTAGATATGCGTTGCTGTCGGCCTCGGTCAGCGGCGCGACCTTCATCTCGGTGTCGAATGTCAGCTTGTTCTTGAATGTGAGCGACTGATACTTGAAGCTGCTTTGCCCGACGTACTTTCGGAGTTCCTTCTCCATCGTCAGATAATCGGTGGCGAATGCCTCACGGAATGCCTGTTGGGGAGGCTTGTTCGCCATGGTTAGCGAAAGGAACTTATCGAGGCTTTCCGCCTTCCCAGTGAATATAAGATAGTGAATCATCGCCCAGGCTTGCGCATAAAAAATGCTCCGCGAGTGATTGCCATTAGCGCCAAGTGATCGATTGTCTATATTCAGGAAAGTGGTGAGCGGGATCAGCTTGCTTTCAGCTAGAAGGTTTAGGTGACTAACTTGAGGCAAGCCGAGCTTGACCTTTTGATCTTCTTCTATCTCGAACGTCTGGTAATATTCGGCCAGCCCTTCGTTGAACCAGGATGGCACTTCGGATTTACCGAAGTTCGTTTCTATTACGAAATGCACGTACTCATGAAAGACCGTGCCGTAGGTAGCGGCATCGGTTCCTTCCGTCGATAAGGTGATGTAGTTAACGTCGTGACCGGGTTGAAAGTAACCGGCGATGAAGTTATCGATCTTGCCGTCGCTGCGTTTGGGTTTAAAAGGGCGGTACGCTGAGTCACTCTTGAACACCACGACGTTGGTTGGAACAGAGGCCGTCAGATTCATCGTTCGAAACAACTGCCGAAACGTTTCGCGGAATTGCTCGAGCTTCGTCGCGACTTTCCGGATATCTTTCTCGGAGGCGTTCCCGATGAGGAAAAAGTTCTTAGAGCGAACCTGAAGCCACTCATCCTTGGCTAGAACGCCCGTCGGAAGAAACACGAAAAAGGCCGCGAAAAACAGGGCCAGACGAGAAAAAGTTCGATTTGTCATACTGCCTGGGATACCGACGGATCGGGTGAACTAAACTATAAGCAATCGATAAATTATCATAGGTTCTCGAAAAGCTGAATATTCGGTCGTTACCAAATGCGAACCGGGGCGGTTTGAAAGTCGCTGAAGGCGACAAATTCAACAGCCGGACCGGAGCAAAGAGAAACGACCGGATCGGTGGCGACAAGGGTTCAGAAGCTAGGATCGAACTCGGTTGTGGCTGGTGCAAACTTTCCGGGTCGGAAAACGGATCGTGGGGTGTCGCTTACCACAGTTCGCTCCACCCCACTCTATTGAGTCTCTCCTCTTCCGGGACGACGACCGCCTTTTCAGACACCCGCTTCCTTGCGTATTACCCCTACCTTAACTTAGCTTCCCAGTGTATTCGCTATGTCCTGGGCAGCCTGCTCGACGATCTGCGAAATGATATCGTCTCCGTTTGACTTTGCCTTTACCTTATAAACCTTTGCGAGAGCTGCAGTGCCGTCGATCTTGTTGAGTTTGAGGTCAAGAGTCAGCTCGTCCTTCGCCTTCACGTTGGCCGAGACCGTGGCTGCCGTCACGACCGCTCTGGTTGCGACCTGTCCCGCGATGTTGCCGGCTGTGCTTCCTGTATGGCCTATACCTGTTTGCCCGATGGCCGTACCGAGTGCCTGACCGAACATCCCGCCGAAGCCACCTCCACCTTTTTTGTGCGACACATTTGTGTGGATGACATAGTCGCATTCTTTCTGCTGTGCTTCCGCGGCGATCGCCGATGTCAATCTACCTTCCAGCGATATGACCTCGACGTTTGGTACCTTCAAATACGTGATTAAAGTATTCTGAACGGCCGCGGCAAGATCAGCAGCATTTAAACTTTCGCCGACGGCACCCGTCTTGACGGCGACAAGTCCGATTCGAATTACGCCTGCCTGCTTGGCTCCTATCGCGGTGTTCGCAGCAGCAGCCGGCGCCTGCCCCGAGTTCTTGACCGATTGGGCAAGACCCGATTCGGTATCAGCCGTCTGAGTTGTAGCATTCATCGGAGCTGTGTTCGATGCCGCCGCGGCAGCGTACATCTGCGAGGCATCCTGTACCTCCCGATAATCGGCCGGGATCTCAAACAACGCCGGTTCCAAAGTCGCTTTCGAAAGTTCAAGGACCTCGCTGAGCATCGAATAGGTTTCTTTGCCCGACTCGTCGAACATCGTCATTTTCTCGTAGACCGGGTAACCGCGCTTTGCGGTTCCGACGGTCTTGTATTCGTATTTGTCCCGGCATCCGTCGCTTTTGTTCGCGCGGTAATTGCTGTAGTTCGATACGCCGAAGTCGCAATCGAGCACGAATTCGGCATCGATGTACCAGCCATCGGTCTGAATCTTGTTGTTCACCTTGTTGCACGCATCCGGCGAAGATGAGGTTTCCATGGTGATAATCAGATGACGTGCGGTGAAGCCGAACATCTGTTTGCGTTCGCCGGTGTCTTTGATCGTGATCGTGGTCGTCACATGACCGCCCGCCCGAACGACACCGTCCTTGTCGGTAACCGGCGTGGTCTTTGCGACCGTGGTCTTCGCGGCAGGTTGGCCGGCATCGGCGAATGGATTGACCATGTAAGTTTTGGTCTGAGAGTTGAGCTGCACACCGCGACGCAGATCGCACTGGGTCAGACTTATCATCATGCCGTTCATCGACTCACTTCGTTGCCGCTTGCCTTTGATATAAGTGGTGCTTTCATACGAGCTGCCGCCCATGGTCTGCTTTGATTTGATCTTCACATCGGCCGTCGCCGGTATCGAACAGATCAAGCCGGTAATAAGGATTGCGAGTGTGTATAGTCCGATTTTCATTTTGTGTGGAACTCCGTCTGATGGGTTTATTGGTGCGATGTTACGCTCTAATATTCTACGCGAAGAAGCCAACGGAAAAGTGTCAGCTAAAGTACTCATATTATTGCGCGACGCAGGGGCATTCCCTATAATCGGCTCAGCAACAATTACCCAATAAATGAACCAGCAAGCTCCGAGCGAAATCACGCAAATGCTCATCGAACTGACTGACGGCAACCAGGACGTCGTCAATCAGATCCTTCCTCATATCTACGACGAGCTGAAGCGCCTGGCCAGCAGCTATCTGCGACGCGAACGAGTCGATCATACCTTGCAGCCGACAGCTCTCGTCCACGAAGCCTACATGAAGCTAATCGATCAGAAGCGAGTTCACTGGCAGAACCGCGCGCATTTCTTCGGGATCGCGGCACAAGTGATGCGACGGATCTTGATGGATCATGCGCGAAAGCACCAGGCGGACAAGCGTGGAGGTGAAGCGGAAAAGCTGCC
>DASUSJ010000370.1:0-7407 GCA_036375155.1 Pyrinomonadaceae bacterium | reverse complement strand
TTCAGCGCACCGGCCGGTTCGATGAGGAACTGGTTCGGAATCAGGACGACGAATACAATTTCCGGATCAGAGAGCTGGGAGGCAGGATCCTGCTTTCGCCGTCCATCCGGTCTCGTTACTTCAGCCGAAGCAGTTTCAGCTCATTGTCCCGCCAGTATTTCCAATACGGGTATTGGAAGGTTCGAGTGTGCCAGCTCCACCCGCGGCAAATGAGCGTGCGCCAGTTCGTCCCACTCGTGTTCGTAACAACGCTGCTGGTGCTTGGTCTCGCTTCCGTATTTTCTGAGATCGCTTTCTGGAGTCTTCTCGCAGTGGTAGCAGCATACACTGTTGCGAATGTAGGAGCGTCGATCGTCTCCGCGAGGTCTAACCTTGCACGAGTCCCGCTTGTTTCGTTTAGCTTCCTGCTGCTGCACGTCTCGTACGGGATCGGCTCTCTCATAGGTCTTGTGGTGTTCAGGAATCGGTGGCGGGAGCCGGCCGCCCGGCCCGCGTTCGCGGATCATGGTCAGCGGTAGGCACATGCGGTTCGTCCAACAAACCGGCCAGAACGTACTGCAAATGTGCCGGAATGCGTCGTCGCGAAGCCACTTAAGAATGCGGGGAAAACTAGTAGTTCATAGACGATGGCAAATGTCCGGTTTTCACTTACTCTTGAACTTCAGACGCTATCCAAACGTGTTTGCGAGTCCCCCTCGTCGTGCTCTGTGTTATCGGAGTCCGGTTCGAATCCGGAGGGACGATTTCAGGTTTTTAGGATAAGCAAACCAGTATTATGTACGACGCTAGCGCCTTCGGCGGATCCTTCGAAATGACTACCCCGCCGACAAACTACGAGCTCGATGGCCGCCGCTATCGAGCGATAAAGGAACACTTGTTCTCCCAGTTGAATGAGGAGGGCGTCATCCTGAGTCTTAAGAACGGGAAGTACTACGGACTGAATTCGGTCGGTGTCTCTGTTTGGGTCAATCTGCTGGAAGGGGCAACCCTTGGTGAGATCGAAGCTGCCGTGATGAAAGAATACGATGTTGACCAGGCGACTTGTCGACGCGAGGTCTCATTGTTTCTCCGAGAGATGCTGAACGAGAAGTTGATAGAGACGATCGATGATGCGGATAGGTAAATTCTTCAAGGCGAGTCGACGCGAGCGATGGGTATTCGTGCGAGCGGTCGTCCTTGTCACATTCTACAGGATCGGATTGTCGGTATTGCCATTCAGTATTACCAGGGCGTGGACGGCCGGTCAGGTAATTCCTAGATCACGGCCCGGCGACGATCACGTGATCGATGAAATTACACGCGGGGTCAGGATCGCGGGCCGATTGGTCCCACGTGCAACGTGTCTTACGCAAGCACTCGCGGCGAGAAAGTTACTCGCTCAATACGGGTATAGGACCGAGTTAAAGATTGGGGTTGCAAAAAATACTGGTGAGCTCGAGGCACACGCCTGGTTAGAGATCAACGGTCGGATCATTCTCGGAAAACAGCGATTGCATTCCCGGTATTCAGTTCTCGGCCCGAGCGCGACCGTTACTCGGGAAACGGATATAGATTATCGCCAACCGCCTGGCAGGTTGGTTGACGAAATTCAACGATGAGCGGCATTGGCGCGATTTATTATTTGGACTCGAGAGAAGTGGATCTGGCTTCGCTTGAACGAATAAATGCGCTTCTGAAGCACCGCGGAGCGGACTCGTCCGGAGTGTGTCGACGTCGATGCGTCGGCCTTACTCATCGAATGATGTGGACCACGCCGGAGTCGGTTAACGAACGGCTTCCGGCAAAGGGCGATTCCGGATTCACGTTCGTAACCTGCGACGCGCGAATCGACAACCGTGACGAGCTACTGTCTATTTTGCCTTTCAACGGACGTAAGCCCGCTGACGTCGCAGATAGCGAGATCATCCTTGCCGCTTATGAAAAATGGGGGCTGGATTGCCTTGCCCGGCTGATCGGGGATTTTGTGTTCGTAATCTGGGACGAGCGCGAACGAACTCTCTTTGCCGCGCGTGATCCGCTTGGTGTAAAGCACTTTTATTATCACCATCGACCGGGAAAGTTATTCGCCCTTGCCTCCGAGATAAAGGCTCTGTTTGCGATCGAAGAGATACCTCGTCATCTCGATGAGCAACACTTGGGCGACTATCTGGTCGTCAATTCCGAAGACAAAGAAAGCACCTTCTACAAGGACATCAAACGCTTGCCGGCGACGCACGCGCTGCTGGTTAGTGAAAAAGGTCTACGGACCTGGCGCTATTGGCTTCCCGCGACCGATGAACTGAAATTCACGTCCGACGGCGAATATCAAGAGGCATTCAGAGAGAAATTCTCAACGGCAGTTACTTCGCGTCTGCGAAGCGCGTATCCGGTCGGATCGATGCTTTCGGGCGGTCTCGATTCATCATCGATCGTCTGCGTGGCCGACCGCTATTTGAAGACTGAAAAACGCGAGCCGCTCCACACCTTCTCCGCGATCTTTCCTGAGATCGCGAGCGTCGATCCGCGGATCGATGAGACGCGTTTCATGCACTCCGTCATCGAACGGACAAACTGCCAGCCGCATTTCGTAAAAGTCGATGGGGCCAGTCCGCTGCAGGATACAGAGAAGATCTTGTGGCATACGGATGATCCGATCGGCGCTCCGATCTATATGGACTGGGCGATATTCAAGGCAGCGAAGGCGGAGAACGTTCGTGTAGTCCTAAGCGGGATCGATGGAGACTCGACGGTCTCTCACGGCTACGAAGATTTCGCAAATTTCGCCCAACGTGGTTGGTATTTGCGTTTGATCAAGGAGTCGATCGCTCTGAGCCGTAACATGCCGCGGCGAAGTCACAGCGTGAAACGATTGCTTTGGCATCGAGGCCTTGCAAGGACGATACCGGCGTGGGTGTACAGTGCGTGGCGGACCCTGCGCCGACGCAAGCCGGAAGACTACACTCGATCACCAATTGTGTTTCCGCTGCACCTCCAAACCGTGAACGCTGATTTCAGGCGGCGGTTTGATCTTGAGGATCGGATCGTGAAACTTCAGGAAGCGAACTATCCGGCAGGCATTTCACCGATCGAATATCACTGGCGCGGGCTAACCAACGGCCACTTCGCCATGATCCTGGAAAATTGCGAGAAAGCTGCGGCAGCCCAGCACATCGAGCCTCGTTACCCATTCTTCGACCGGCGTCTTATCGAGTTTTGCATCGCACTTCCGCCGGGGCAAAGGATCTACAAAGGCTGGACGAGGTCCATCTTTCGACACGCGATGGAAGGCATCGTTCCGGCTGATGTTCAGTGGCGGATAGATAAGTCGAACATCGGCGCGAGTCTCAAGATCAATCTCTTGCGCTATGGTGCTGAGCGACTCGAGAACGAACTTTTTGGAAAGGAGAAACGCCTTGAGAGATATCTCGATCTCCGGCTGCTCAGAAATGCTTACGAAGAGTATAGATCCGATCCACTCGGTCGGGATGCTCTCGTGCTGCTCATGCTGACAAGTGTTTACCTTTCAAGCTGGCTGAAACATTCAGGGTTCGACCGCGAGACCCCGGCAAGTGCTGGCAGTCGAATGCCGCTCGCACATCCTGTTCAGAGCCAGCTCATCAGTATTTGATTCGGTCTTTTCGGAGCCGCGGCCGGAAGGTTGCGACGACTAAAACCGGATCAAATCCGGCAGTACAACGGTACTGTCGGGAACCTTTCACAAGGAGGTCAACTAATGACAGAAACAGAAGTCTTGCAATCGCCACCCCCGCCGAAAAAAGGTTGGGTGGCCCCGCATCTGGTGGTTTACGGCGACATGACTGCCATAACCCAGCAGACCTGCAATCTCCCGAGCTGCAAACCAAAAGTTCTCGGTGCGGGAGATGACTTCGCGTCAAACATCTCAACGCTTGGGTAGCAGGTTCGATTAACTTTCGTACCTTATATCCGGGCACTGGATGTTTTTTCAATAAAGCTGCTGTTTTGTTTATTAGATCTTGAACTTAGACCGATGCTACTCAATAGTTTCGGTCTGGTTCCGGTGATGATGATGCGGGCAGCAGCTTTGTCTTACCACAGCGCATGCTTGGCGATGACAAATCGTATTGCTACCGGGCCTACGGGCTTAACATCAATTCGGCTGTCCAGCTGCCGGATTTGATAGCCGGCGACCAAACCCCCGATGCGCAGATTCGTTACGGGCACGTGAGCGACTCGCCTGCGCTCGAAGCTCTTGAGGCAAACTGCGAGGTCTTCGAACGACCGGGTTTCAGGATGCTGGTGAGCGCGGGGCAGATGTGCATTCGCTGGGAACGAGTCGGGACATTCCTCGTGCACCGAGGCGACGAGATCATTGTCGAACCCGAAGAGGGCATCCTGGAGAAGGATCTTCAGGCATTTCTCACGGGCCCCGTGCTTTCCGTCCTGCTCCACCAACGCGGATATTTCGTACTGCATGCAAGTGCGGTCGTGATCGGTGGATCGGCCGTTGCGTTTCTCGGCGCCAAGGGCGACGGGAAATCCACACTGGCTGCCCACATGCAAGTCCGTGGTCACAGGTTGATAGCAGACGACATCGTACCGGTCCAACTTCAGAACGGCAGCGTCGTCGTAACGTCAGGGTTCCCACGGATCAAGCTTTACGACGACTCGATCATGGCCGTCGGCGGTGAACCCTCCGACTTTCCTTTGATACACAGCCTTGTTGAGAAACGCTCCTTCCGACACCGCGATAATTTTTCAACCGAGCCGATCCCCCTCTCCAGTATCTTTGTTCTCGCAGAAAGCGAGGATATCGGTTTACGGCAACTTGGTCAGGCGGCGGCCTTTATTGAGGTGACACGGCATACATTTGTGAACCGCTACCTCAGGGCCCTCGATGAAGAGTCGAAACACTTTCAGCAGTGCCAGCAGCTTGTGAAGACTCTCCCCGTGTGGATGCTAAGCAGGCCTCACGACTTCACGGTGATCCACGAAGTTTGCAGTCTGATAGAAGATCACGTACGGAATAACCCAGCTGATGCTTGCCTCAGCGATGACTTGCTCCAACGTTCTGGTGGATTTGAACTCGAATAATTTAGGCCCCACTGGCTACCTCGGTTTGTGGCGCCGAACTTTCGGCCTGATCTGGAACGCTGTGCCACGGCTAACCATCGCCTGGGGTCTGCTGCTTGTCGTCCAGGGTCTCCTTCCGGGCGCGACCGTCTACCTGACGAAACTCACTATCAACAGTTTCATTGACGCGAGCCGTAGTGAGGACCCGTTCCTCTATTTCAACCAGACACTCGTGCTTTTCGTTCTAACGGGTGCATCGATCCTGTTTGCCGAGATCTCTCGGTACCTCAGCGATTGGACGCGAAGTGTCCAGGCGGAATACTTTTCCGATTACCTTAAGAATCTGATCCAAACAAAATCCGCCGAGGTGGACCTGGAGTTTTACGAGTCGTCGGATTATCACGACCTCATGGAGCAGGCGCGTGGAGAGTCGCAATCGAAACCTCTTGCACTGCTGGAAAGTTTCGGTTCGGTCATACAGAACTCGATAACACTACTGAGTTTTGCTGCGCTTCTCTTCGCCTACGGCTGGGCGATCCCATTACTTCTGTTCCTCGGCACTCTGCCTGCGCTTTTCATCTCGCTAAAGATAGACCGCCGCTTTCATCGATGGTGGAAACAAACCGCTGAAAAACGCCGGTGGCTGCTGTACTTCGACTCAATGCTTACGCACAGCAGTGCAGTGGCGGAGATGCGACTCTTCGACTTAAGCCATCGATTTCGCAAGAGATTTCAAGATCTTCGGCAGGCGCTGCGAAATGAAAAGTTCGCTCACCTACGGTACCAGTTTTCGGGTAAGGTGCTTGCAAACGGTTTCAGCTTGGTGATGGGGGCCATTGCTGTCGGCTGGATAGCGCGCCAGGTTTTTTACAGGACGGCGACCCTCGGAGATCTGGCAGTCTTTTTTCAGGTTTTCAGCCGTGGTCAGACCGTACTCGGTGCTCTGTTCGGAAGCATGGGGCAAACGGTGAATCACACACTGTACCTTCAGAGCTTGTTCAGTTTTCTGGATCTTCAGCCAAAGATCGTTTCGCCGCCCGAACCGGTCGATTTTCCGAAACGGATCACGGACGGAATCCGATTTCGTGACGTGACGTTCCGGTATCCGGGGGAGACCCGATCGGCGGTCACGAACTTCAACTTATTTATCCCCGCGGGAAAGATCGTCGCCTTAGTCGGAGTGAACGGCGCCGGGAAGAGTACGCTGATCAAACTCTTGTGTCGTTTCTACGATCCGACGTCGGGAAGTATCCAGATCGACGGTATCGACCTGCGTAAGTTCGACGTTGCGCAATTGCGGCGTAACATTTCGGTTCTGTTTCAGTTTCCTTTGCAGTTTCACGAAACGGCGGCTGACAATATCGCTCTCGGTTCCTCGACGGAAGAACTGCGACCGGAAGCGATCGAGGCCGCTGCGACATACGCGGGTGCTCATGATTTCATTTCGCGACTTCCCCAAAAGTACGACTCGCTACTTGGGAAATGGTTTGTGAAGGGATGCGAACTTTCAGGTGGTGAATGGCAGCGCCTTGCACTAGCCCGCGCATACTATCGGCAGTCACAGCTGATCGTCCTGGATGAACCAACAAGTTTCATGGATTCGTGGGCCGAGGCGGATTGGTTCGATCGTTTGCGCCGGCTCGCAGTGGGCCGAACCGGCTTGGTCATTACGCATCGCTTCACGATCGCGATGCGGGCGGACATCATTCATGTTATGGACCAGGGAAAGATCATCGAATCCGGATCGCACCGGGATCTCGTAAGTGACGACGGCTTCTACGCAGAATCGTGGCGGTCACAAACAAATGCGATCGACGGCGAAACCGTCGAAGCGTTACGGCCCTTCGCAAACATTCCCGGCCGGTAATATCTGAAGGCGGCCTGATCGGCTGAGATCTTGATCCCCAAAGGCCTTGTAGCTCAGTACAGCAAAGTGAGCGGTAGAATCGATCAATTCAGGAACGAGATAAATCTGCTGCTGATCTGTTCACAGAGGATAAGCTCGGGCGAACTTTCGGAGCGGGTCGCGCCTATTCTCGAGAAAGATCTGGACTGGGATTTTCTTTTCCGCGTTAGCTATCGAAACGGGATCTTTCCGCTGGTATTCGGCAACTTGCTGAAAGCCAGCCCCGATGCAATTCCGGACGAGGTGCGATCGAGTGTTTCTTCAACCCTAAAAGAGCATACGGAAAACAACATGTTCCTGACGGGTCAGACTCTCCGTATCCTGCGGCGGTTCGCGTCGGCGGGAATACCTCTTCTTCCGTTCAAAGGACCGCTGCTCTCGATTCAAGCTTTTGGTGATCCGGGCCTGCGAACATACGGAGACCTTGATCTGCTCGTTCAACCCAAGCATTTAAATGAAGCGATAACTCT
>DASUSJ010000369.1:0-2473 GCA_036375155.1 Pyrinomonadaceae bacterium | reverse complement strand
TCAACTGCATGGAAAAAGGTAAAAAGACTGGTAACAGACGCCTCAAGGTAAATGAAACCGCTCTAATTCTGCTGGACGTTGTTACGGACTTCGAATTCGAGGATGGGGATCAGTTGTTGAAGCAAACCCTAAAGGTCGCACCGCGACTAGCCGCGCTGAAATCCAGTGCGAGGCGTGCGGGGGTTCCGGTTATTTATGTCAATGACAACTTCGGAAAATGGCAGGAGGATTTCAAAACGATGTCGGACCATTTTGCCCGGCCGGCAGCGAAAGGCGGCGAAGTAGTCAGACTCCTCGCACCGGCGAAGGACGACTATTATGTTCTGAAGCCTCACAGATCTGCGTTCTATTCGACGACGCTTGAATTGTTACTGCGGGATCTAAAAGCCAGGACGTTGATCATTACCGGCGTAACGACGGACATCTGCGTGCTCTTCACCGCAAACGACGCATACATGCGGGGCTTCGAGCTTCACATCCCCTCGGACTGTGTTGCCGCCGTGAAACCAGCTTTTACAAAACAGGCCATGAACTTTATCGAAAGGGTCCTTAAAGCAGACGTACGGAAGTCCACAGAAATCATATTTAGGAAGAAGTAATGTCCCGGTGCCTGCTCTATAATTATTTCCATCAGCGAACTAAATGGAACCGCTAGCTAACCGGATAAGGCCACGCGACCTGAGCGAATTTGCCGGACAGGAACACCTTGTCGGCGAAGGTAAGCCGCTTCGACTGGCGATAGAACAGGGACATGTATTTTCTTTTGTGTTGTGGGGACCACCGGGCACGGGAAAAACAACCCTTGCCCGGATCTATGCGAATGCGATAAACGCGGAGTTTCATGAACTATCGGCGGTCTCGGCCGGCAAGGATGATATTCGAAAACTTGTCGACAAGCGCGAGCCCCGCCTGATACCGCGCGTTCTTTTTCTTGACGAGATCCATCGCTTCAATAAAGCCCAACAGGACTTTCTTTTACCCTATGTGGAAAACGGGGATCTTGTTCTGATCGGTGCAACGACGGAAAACCCGAGCTTCGAGGTCATCTCGCCTCTTCTTTCTCGATTGCGTGTTTTCGTTCTTGAGGAGCTCTCTGACGAAGACATTTCGGCGATAATTGGGCGGACCGGTTACGAATTGAACGCGGAAGCTCGTGCCTGGCTGGTGGAAATGGCTAACGGGGATGCGCGCCAGGCCCTCACGATGATCGAGAACACGGCCCGGCTATACGAAGAGATCACTGTCGTGACACTAAAAGAGACACTACAGTCAAAATTCCTTCGCTATGACAAAAAGGGCGAGGAGCATTACAACATCATCAGCGCATTTATTAAGTCGATGCGGGCAAGTAAAGCGAACGCGGCTATATATTATCTAGCCCGGATGATCGAATCGGGCGAAGACCCTAAATTTATCGCGCGCCGGATGGTGATCTTTGCTTCCGAGGACGTCGGTCTTGCCGATCCGCAGGCGCTCCTTGTCGCAAACTCGGTATTCCGAGCGGTCGAAACGATCGGTCTCCCCGAATGCACGCTGAACCTCGCTCACGGGGTTGCTTATTTATCGAACGCTCCGAAAGACCGTACCGCGTGTGACGCGATCGGAGAGGCGATGGGGGACGCCAAGAATCTTGGAAATCTTCCCATTCCGATGAATCTGCGAAATGCGCCGACAAAGCTTATGAAGAATCTCGGATACGGAAAAGGTTACGAGATGTACCCGGACGAAGACGATCTGCTACCGGACAAGCTCCGAGGAAAGAAGTACTTCCCCGAGGCTTAAGCACGCGTTATACAAGATCGCTTCGTGTTTAGATCAAAACCTGCACAGACTGGATATGAAGATACTGCTGACCACCGGAATTGTTATTTGCTCGACGTTGGCCGCTTTCACTCAAAGCCAACCCGACACGATCTCTACCCGAGAAATGGACCGTATCAATTGGATGGAGTTCAAGGAAGCTGTGCCGGCAAAGATCAATACCGTCCTGCTTCCGACAGGAACCCTTGAACCGCACGGCGTGATCAACAACGGTGCCGACAACACTGCGCCCACCGCAATGGCGAAAACGATCGCACGCCGGACAAATGCGATGATCGCTCCGACCCTGCCATACGGGATAACAGGCTCCATGGAAGCATACCCAGGTGCATTCCAAATCAGCGAGGCCGCTTATCGTCCGTTCGTGAAACAGATTCTCGAAGGGCTCGCCAAGAACGGTTTTAAGAACATCATCATTCTTAACGGACACGGAGGAGGGCAGACAGCCGTGCTGCAATCTGTCGCTGCAGAAGTGGCGATGGAAAAGAAGGTGAGAACGCTGGTTGTCAATTGGTGGTCTTTCGCTGCCGAAGAAACAAAAGCCGTGTTTGGTGAAGACGGGGGTCATGCCGGCTGGAATGAAACTGCATTCATACAAGCCATCGATCCGACCTTGGTGCGCCCCGAGCGCTACAAGGACGAACTTGCGACC
>DASUSJ010000368.1:0-17357 GCA_036375155.1 Pyrinomonadaceae bacterium | reverse complement strand
CGACCTCCCCGAATCAACAGGTAAATTAATATGAAACCAGCATTGATGATCATCGACATGCAGAAGGAGTTCTACGTCGACCAGACGAAGGACCAGATGGACCGGGCGACGGAGTACATCACTGCCGTCATTCCGATGTTCGAAAGTAAAGGTCTGCCGGTCATTTGGGTGCAGGACGTCGATGAGGAAGACGGAGTGGTTCCGGGGACACCCGGATTCGATTTCATCGATTCGCTGCAGCCGAGACCGGATGCCATCCGGATACACAAAACTTACGGCAACAGCTTTAACAAAACGGATGTGGACAAGATCCTAAAAGAAAACGGCGTCGACACGGTCGTGATGACCGGCTTCTGTGCGGAATTCTGTGTACTCTCGACCTACCGCGGTGCGAAAGACCTCGACTATTTTCCCGTCATCCTGAAAAACGGCATCGCGAGCACCGAGGAGTCGCGAAAACAGTTTGTGGAAGAGATCAGCGAAACGATGACATACGGTGTGTTGAAGAAACTACTCAGGGATGAAACGTCTGTCATTCCTGATCAGGCTGACAGCGTTCAGGCCGGAGGTGTTTGATGAGCATTAGAAGGCTGATCCTGCCCGTCGGAATGGCTTGCCTCTCGGGGATACCTTGCTATCGGCGGCGTAACGGGCCGTCCGAGAGGAAATATTTACTTACACTCGTGCGAAGTGACGTCGACGAGTGAAGAGTTGAAATCGGCGGCAGGTAACCGGCGTCACGGGTCAGTACCGTCCGCGTGAGCGGATGGCGAGTCGATCGGGGATCGGGGATTTTGGGAATGCGGATTTGACTCTGCGTCACGGCCAATCCGCAATCCGAAATCCGCGATCCGCAATCGGTTTGGCCCATCCGCTGACGGGGACCTGTTGTTTTGGGAATCCGATCCTAGCTCAACCTAACCTAAGCTTCAGGCAAAACCAATGTTTTTATTTCCCGGGTCAAAACCCACGAAAATAGCTCTCTCCCATTACTGAATGAGCATTCATTCAGGTATAATATCCGAAGATTCTTAAGCTCCCACACTGGATGGTGACGAAAACTATGGAAGCACAGATGGAAAAGGAATACACAAAGGGCGGCGAGTTCCTGATCGCCGAAACGACGGAGATCTTTACTCCCGAGGACTTCACCGAAGAGCAGCGGATGATCGGCGAGACGACCCGTGAATTCATCGATAACGAGGTTCGCCCGAACATTGAGGCGATGGAAAAGCACGCCTGGGAAGTCGCCCGCGGGCTCGTGAAGAAAGGAGGCGATCTAGGCCTGCTCGGTTCGACCATCCCCGAGGAGTACGGCGGGCTCGGGCTTGATCAGACGACGAGCGTCGTTATCGCGGAGATGATGGGTCGCGCGGGTGGCTTCGGTACGACTTTCGGTGCGCAAACATCGATCGGCCTGCTGCCGCTGCTGTATTTCGGTTCCGAGGAGCTGAAGAAGAAATGGATCCCGAAGATAGTCTCGGGCGAGGTTGTTACCGCCTACTGTCTCTCCGAAGCCGGCTCAGGGTCGGATGCTCTGGGTGCGAAAACGACAGCTAGACTTACGGAAGACGGACAGCACTATGTTTTGAACGGAGAAAAGATGTGGATCTCGAACGGCGGGTTCGCCGATGTCTACATCGTCTTCGCAAAGGTAGATGGTGAAAAGGAAAAGTTTTCGGCGTTCGTCGTCGAACGCAGCGAGAACTGTCGTCCGGGAAATGAAGAGCACAAGATGGGGATCAAATCCTCATCGACGACACCGCTCGTTCTGTCCGACGCGAAGATCCCTGTCACGAATCTAATCGGCAACGTTGGCGACGGTGCAAAGATCGCCTTCAATATCCTGAACGTTGGCCGCTTCAAGCTAGGTGCGAGCGTGACGGGCGGGATGAAGCTCGCTCTTCACGAGTCGATCCGGTACGCCAACGAACGCCACCAGTTCGGCAAACCTATCTCATCTTTTGGTGCGATCAAACACAAACTGGCGGAGATGGCGATTCGGACGTGGGTGTCGGAATCTATCACGTATCGTACGGTCGGAATGATCGATGCGCTCATCGGTGACGGAGCTGATGGCGCCAAGAAACTGCAGTCGATCGAGGAGTACGCGGTCGAATCTTCCATCAACAAGGTCGCGTGCAGCGAAGCTCTCGATTATGTCGTCGACGAGATGGTTCAGATCTACGGCGGCTACGGCTACTCCGCGGAATACCCTGCGGAGAAGGCTTATCGCGATTCGCGCATCAACCGCATTTTCGAGGGAACGAACGAGATCAATCGTCTACTGATCCCGGGCCAGTTGATGAAGCGGGCGATGAAAGGGAAACTGGGTATCATCCCGGCGGCAAAAGCTTTGCAGGACGAGATCCTGAATCCGCAGATGTCATTCGATGACGAAACCGGACTCCTCGCGGCTGAGATGCGTCTTGCGCAGAACGCGAAGAAGATCGCGCTTATGGTGCTCGGAACGGCAGCGCAGAAATACATGATGGACCTCGCGAACCAGCAGGAGGTTCTACTCAACTGTGCGGACATCATCATGGACGCATACCAGATGGAAACGGCCGTTCTACGAGCGAAGAAGATCGCCGAAACAAAGGGTGAGGATGGGGCAGCCCGCTATCTCGATATGGCTTCGGTTTACTGTAATGATGCGATCCAGCGGATCGAGATGAAGGCGCGGAATACGATAGCGGCAATGGCCGCAGGCGACGAAGGCCGTACGCTACTGGTCGCGCTGAAGCGGTTCACGAAAAACAATTCGCCGATCAATACGATCGCTGCCCGGCAAAAGATCGCGGATGAGTTGGTAGCGGCGAATAAGTACGTCTTTTGATTTTGGATTTTGGATTTTGGATTTTGGATTAGAACCGTCGTAATCAATCTATTTCTTAGCACTGAAGGTTCGGCAAGTCAGTAGCCAGGGTGGTGAAGCGTCTGGATTATCGAAGTCGATCCGCCCGCGCGCGGCAGAGGCGACTGCCGCATCTTCATGGCGGAAGCATTTTGACGGTTTATCCAGACGTTCCACTCTGGCCTAGTATCTTTTGGCCGCTTCGGGCCGATTCACTACGGTCTTCTTGTAGCGGTCCGTTATGTACCCAGGCCTCTTCAGGCCCCGGGACGTATCTTTGTTGGCTGAACTCCTAATGAAAACTGACTACAAAGTTGTACGTGCGACCGATCCCGGTAAGCCTGATGCGGCAGAGTTACGGCAAACAATGTCGGACGAAGGCTATCGAGTGTACCAATGGTCGGACGCGCCGGGAACGGTTTACTCTTCACATCAGCATCCAACGCACCAGTCACATTGGATCATTTCGGGCAAGCTCGAGCTGGAAGTTTGCGATGTCGGCACGTTTGTGTTGCAGCCGGGCGATCGCGACTTCATGCCTGCAGGAACATATCACTCCGCTCGCGTACTCGGCGACGAGTCCGTAGTCTACTTGATCGGCGAGCTGTAGAGAATAATTAATACGAATTAAAGACGCTTTATTGCTGGCTCTGATAACTTCGGAGGCCATGAAACACTCCCGCATTCACTACCCGCCGGTGTGGCGGGTGATCGGCGCACCCAGTCCGTCGAGAAAGGTCTTGGTCCTGACCCTTGCTATCTTCATAAACATTTTGTCCGCGGAGGCATGTCATGCGGCAGCAGACGCTTCCAGATTCACCGGTGAGAGGGCTCGGACTTTGCCGGAGCTCGTTGCCGGCCTAGTTAGGCGATCCGCCGACCTGACCTACATTTCCGAGCAAGATTCCGAGGTCTTCGTTTTCTATCGGAACACCCAGGTCAAAGAGATCACCGACAGCGTTCTGCTTTCTCTACTCCGGCGGCCATCCGAATCACGAGTCCACCAGGAGTCGTGGTCAACGTTCTTCCAGCTGCGCACTAGTACGGATCCAACAGGACGCTGGACGTTGCTGCGGCAGTACCTTGAGGCAAATCTAACCAATCTGGCCGTTTTTCGATTGCCGCGCGATGATCCGTACGGAGCGCAATACGACCTTTATGCCGTCGGGCTTTTCGACGGCAACATCGTGGTCGGCGTACAGATGTTCGGTGTGGCGACCTGACCTTAACACTCACGCGCTTTCTGAACCATTATCACACCACGCAGAATCAGGAGAACTTCTTGTGAAATATAAGACATTCGAAGAACTACCAGTCTGGCAGGCCGCAGTAGATTTTGCGCTTTTGATCTTCAAGTTCACTAACATCGCTGATCTGCGTGGTTTCGGTGATACAAGGAATCAGTTGGAGCGGTCGGCACTATCGATCTCAAACAACGTTGCAGAGGGATTTGAGCGAGAAACTACCGCCGAGCTGATTAATTTTCTTTACATAGCGCGCGGCTCTGCTGGAGAATCTCGCTCGATGCTGGCCATCTGCGAGAGAGTTCCTCGCTTTTCGAATTTCAAATCTGAAATTTCAAATTTGAAAAATAATAGCGAGAACATCTCAAAACAACTCCACGGCTGGATAGAAGCCTTAAAGAACACGAAGATCAAGGGAAACAAATATCTCAACGAAAGAAAGCGTAAGAAATACGAATGGGAAAAGGGGCTTGCAGAGTTCGACGCCGAGATGGCTGAGTTCCGAGGGCAGCATCTCGAAATCCTTAATAAACGCGAGTTGGAAGCCGCGATGCTGCGAACTGTAGAGGAAGGCTCGTAACGCAAGATCTAGGGATTGTCATACCGTTTTTGAGCCAGGTCGGGGTGGAATGCTCGCAACCCAAATCTCAGGATTGTAATACCCCTTACGGTTGAACCACCCGGGCTTCGCGACTCTGTCACAGACAAGAGGGCTGTTGCCATAGCATATGACGCGGGCGCTGGCTAAAATGTATCTATGCCAAGCGCGCGAACACTGGGTGAATTAAGAACAAGCGGATACGTGTCACGCTCCGTCAAAGACGAGATGCGGGCGAATTTGATAAAGAAGCTGCGGGCGGGTGAGCGTTTGTTTCCGGGGATCCTCGGGTATGACGAATCCGTCGTCCCGCAGATCGTCAACGCGATACTCGCGAAACATAATTTCATTTTGCTCGGTCTGCGGGGCCAGGCGAAATCCCGCATCATACGGCAGCTCACCGATCTCCTGGACGAAGAGATCCCCATCATTGCCGGTTCGGAGATCAACGACGATCCATTCGCGCCGCTGAGCGCATACGGACGTCAGCAGTTCGAGCTCCACGGTGATGAGATGAAGATCGACTGGGTGCATCGCGACAATCGCTTTGTCGAAAAGCTTGCAACGCCTGACGTGACCATCGCAGATATCATCGGCGACGTCGATCCGATCAAGGCGGCGAAAGGTGGACACCTTCTATCCGACGAGCTGACAATCCATTTTGGGTTGCTTCCACGTGCGAATCGCGGGATCTTTGCTATCAACGAGTTGCCGGACCTCGCGGGCAAGATCCAGGTCGGGCTTTTTAATATCATGCAGGAAGGCGACGTCCAGATAAAAGGCTATCCTGTACGCCTGCCGTTGGATGTCGTGCTTGTGTTTAGTGCGAACCCTGAAGATTACACCGCTCGCGGCAAGATAATCACGCCGCTAAAGGACCGCATCGGTGCCGAAGTGCAGACGCACTACCCGGCAAATGTTCAGCTAAGTTCGGACATCACGAAGCAAGAGGCGTGGACGAAACGCGAGGGGATGGAGAACTACGCTGTCGACATCCCCGATTTCATTTCCGAGACGATCGAGCAGATCGCCTTTGAAGCACGCGACGACCAGCGGGTCGACAAGCGAAGTGGCGTCTCGCAGCGCTTCTCGATCACAGCGCTCGAGGCGGCTGTGTCGAACGCCGAACGGCGTGCGTTGATCACGGGTGAAAAAGAGATCGTGCCTCGTATCTCCGATATCTATGCGGCCCTTCCGGCGATGACCGGAAAGATGGAGCTTGAATACGAGGGCGAGCAGATCGGCGGAACGAGGCTGGCGAAGGATCTGATAAAGCGGGCGTGCGGTGTGATGTTCGAAGGGTTCTTTCTCGGCATTGATTTTACGCCGGCAGTGAGATGGTTTGACGAGGGCCATAAGCTGCTGCTGTCGGACAATGCATCGGCAGAAGAATGTGTCGTGTTGCTCGATAGCGTCCCACAGCTCATAGAATCGACGCTGGTTCCGCTCGAATTCAGTAAAAAGGACAAGGCCAAGCTCGTCTCAGCTTGCGAATTCGTTCTCGAAGGCCTCTACGCTCAGAACAAGATCTCGCGCAACGAGGATGGTGGATACGAGGCGGCGACAAAAGCAAAGCGCGATCGACGCGGGATGATCTACGAAGATTTCACTGATGTCGAGGGATATAACTAGATCGGAGTCAGAAAACAGAAGTCAGAAGACAGACCGTAGAAGTTGAAGATCGCCAACGGATTGAAACGCAGGCGTCCGGCCCAGCCTGCGACGCGCGGCCCCGGCGGCGTCAACGTTTTGCGATCCCGTGCAAAGCGCCAATTATCTCAGGCGGCGGCGATCTTTCGTGCTTCACACTCATGCAGGCAGGGATGCCTGCGTTCCAGCACATCGACGACGTACCAGCGATCGACTCCCGCGTATAAAAAAAAGCCGTGACAAATCTTTCGACTCATCACGGCTTTTACCTTCCCCTGTTCGTTCTTTCTCTTAGTAGCGGTTGTAGACTCTCACGCGCTCATACCGCCTCGTCTTAGGATTCAGCTTGTAGGTGTAGAGGGCTGCGCCACCTGCGCCCGCCGCCGTTCCGATCAACGCACCTTTCTTACCGCCGATCAATCCGCCGAGCAATGCACCAGCCGCAGTACCGATACCGATGTTGATCAGGTTGCGGTGACGCTTGTAGAAGCTAGGCTTCTCATACGTCGTCGAATATTCTCTTCGCGTTCTATATCTCGTCTGCCCGTCTGCCGACGTCGCGAGCATGGGGATGGACACCGCCATCAATGCCATCATCATGAATGTAGTTATGATCTTTTTCATTGCTTATAAATCTCCCTTCCTTGTTTTCAAGCGAAACCTTCGTTTCGTTGATATGCATATCGGCAATGAACGTGCCACAAAACTAAAGCTTACTATTTCAGCAGTTATGTCGAACGCTGCTGTATTCGGGACGCTTTCGGATACTAAATCGGCTACCATTTTGCAAAATCGTGTGCTTTAGATTTCGGTTTACGTTTCTTTACTCACGACCTCGAAATCGCGACCACTTGCTTTGCCTCTTTTCGTCATCGCGTGAACAGCCAAGTTGTTTCTTTCAAACCAAGCTTTTCCACGACCGGGTTTCACGCAAAGGCCGCAAGGACAGCAAAGTGGAACCGCAAAAAAGGCCGCCCTTTCAGGCAGCCTTCGCTTGATAGGCAAAACCAGATCTTAGTACGTTCGGTAGTAACGGCGCTTTTTCGGATTCAGTTTGTAAGTATAGAGTGCACCGGCTCCGGCTCCACCGAGCAAACCGTACGCGACCCCTCGTCGTCCGCCAAGCAAGCCACCGATCAACGCCCCGGCACCCGTCGCAATCCCGATGTTGATAGCATTTCTGTGCCGACGGTAGAAGCTCGGCCGTCGCTGAGAAATATAGCTCTCGCTGTAATAGCGGGGTGTCCTGCGATAACTGGTCCGTCGGTAATTACGCGACGCGTAGGACCGCTTGCTATACCTCCGACAACTGTCGCCACCCGCTTCAACAGAGAGCGGCAAACCCACAGCGAAAACGAAGAACATTACCGCTGAAACCAAAAACTTTTTCATAGATAGACCTCCTTCCTGCTAAAAAATTTAGTTCGAGGAGAGAATGTGCTAAGTTTTTGGAGAGAGAAAAAAGAGCGGCTTGGGTAAGTTCAATATAGCGTCTGAGAATTCTGTTTACAAGCTCTTTTCCGCCACGCGATGAAGTTTATTCGCTATTCAAAATTCAAGGGCTTTGATGTTTCCAGTCTTGATCTGGGATCTCTGATGGACGCACTTTCCGACCGCGTACTCGACTCGGGCTTCAACGAGGATTATTGGTGGACAAGACAGCGGAATAAGCCCGACGATTCTCTCGATGCGCTTAGGCAGGCGATCCTGCAAGCGTTGCTTGACCAGGAGATCCTGAGCGAGCACGACGCCGAACAGATGCTTGCCGACAACGGCGGCGAGTTTCGCGGGTCCCTGCTAGAGGAATTGATCAACCAACTGATCGAACGGCTCGTGGAAGAAGGCTATTTGAATTTGAAAGAAGTTCCGGCCGAACAGCGTCGACAGCCGCAGAACGGCCCGGGCGACGGAGAAATCAGCGAGCCGCTGCCTCGGAATATCAAATTCGAAGTTACGGAAAAGGGCCTCGATTTTCTCGGTTATAAAACACTGCAGAAGCTGCTCGGTAGCCTGGGCCGCTCGTCTATCGGTCGGCACGAAACACATCATCTGGACACCGGCATCGAAGCTGCCCTTAGCTCAAAGCAATACGAGTTCGGCGACACTATCAATCTGGACGTCAACGCGACGCTGCTTTCCGCCATTATGCGCGAGGGACTGTCGGTCCCGCTTAATCTGGAGTACCAAGATCTATACGTCCACCAGCAGGATTACAACTCGTCATGCGCAACCGTCGTGATGCTCGACTGTTCGCATTCGATGATCCTGTACGGCGAGGATCGATTCACGCCGGCGAAAAAAGTCGCCCTCGCCCTCGCCCACCTTATCCGCGTTCAATACCCGGGCGATTCGCTGAAGATCGTTCTGTTCCACGACGATGCTGAGGAACTGCCGCTCGCAAAGCTTGCCACCACGCAGGTCGGACCCTATCACACCAACACGGCCGAAGGGTTGAAGCTCGCCCGTCGATTGCTTATTGCGCAAAGCAAAGACATGAAACAGATCGTGATGGTTACGGACGGCAAGCCGACGGCAGCGTTCATCGAGCGGTCTAATCCAGCATTTTTCAGCTATCGCCGGTACTCTTCCCGCGTTCCTGGTGGCGAACGGCTGCTTTACAAGAATTCGATGGGCAACGATCCGTTTGTTATGGCCGAGACCTTCAAGGAAGTGCAGGCGTGCCGCCGGTCGAACATCATGATCAATACCTTCATGCTTGCCAGCGACTATTACCTTGTCGACTTCGTAAAGCAGATGACAGCGATGACCCGCGGCAAGGCTTACTTCGCGAATCCGAACAATCTCACGCAGTTCGTATTAATGGATTTCCTGAAACGCCGTACAAGTCGCGTGAGATAAGTACCTTCCTTTGGAACTAGTCGTGATCATGGATGAGACTGTTGGAAAAAATGCGGGGCGGAAACTGTACGAGGACGGCCGGGCGGCGATGGGATCAAAGGACTACGCGGCCGCGGTCGAAAAGCTTACGGCTTCGGTCGATATGTCGCCGCACTTCAAGACGTACGAGTTGCGAGCCGAATGCCATCTCGAGTTAAAGAATTTTCCGCAGGCTATTAAATATGCGGCGGCTGCGGCCGGAATCGGAAATAATCAGTTTCGGGCACGCCTAGTATTGGCGAAAGCACTGATTGAATACGGAGAAGTACAATGGGCAGTCGATAAACTCAACGAAGCTTTGCGCATGAACCCAGATTACAAAGCCGCTTGCGACATGCTTGCGACGCTACGCGAGAACGGCGTGGGATAAAGACTCGCCGCAAAACCAAATCGTTTGCTGAGTCGAGCTAGCGATTCAAACAAATCTATAAAGTGGTGCACAAAAGGTTTTGGTGCGAAGTCCGAGTTCCGCCCAGCTGGGGTGTTAAGCAGCGTACGGTGGGAATAGTTTTCAGCCTATTGGCTGATTTACCACCCGTCTTTAGAAGGAGGGGAGCTTTCTTCTGGCAGCCCTCGAAATCTCTACAATGCTTTTTCGACAGACATTAAATGACGAACTCGAAAAGAAAAGCGAAGCTTTCCGGCATTTTATGTCGGAGTATTCGAGCGGGGTCGAGGTGTATCTCGATCTGCTGGAGAAACTGGAAAAGGCGGGAGCGTCCGATCTTCACGGCCGGCTCATCGCGGAAGAGAACTGCGGGGCGATCCCGTGTGACGAGCTTGCAACCGGCTCGTTCTCGAAAAGCTTCGGCACATCATGGGACAATCACGAACAGGCGCGCCGGTGGGCAGCCGAGGTTCTTGAGCGGCGGGTGACGTTTGCCGCGGACGGGAGCCAGATATATACCGGCAAGGAAACCGTACTGCCCGTCGCCGCCGTTCAGATCGGCTGGTTCGAGAATCCGCACGACCCAGATTCGTTCTATGAGAAGAACGCCAGGTTCCAGCTCCTGACGCCGGACGAACTCCTCGCCGAATGGCAGGAGCCAATGAATCCGGATATACGCGTCGAGGCGTTTCGTTATCTCGGCGAGGTCGAGCGGCTCAGCCTATTTCTAAAGAAAAAAAGCGGCTGGCAGAAACGCGGCGAGCGAATGCCGCTGGCTTTTTTTGATAATCCCCTGCTCGTCCCGTTTTCACAGAAGGGTCTGCAGAGAAAATTTCTAGATGCAACGGTCGACCTTGTACGGCTCTCTCAGGAAACGAAGGTGCCGCTTGTGGGCTATGTCGACCGAAGTTTCTCACGCGACATCCTTTCAATGCTCGCGGCATTCGGTGGAGGCAGTAACGGCCCCGCAGCCGCGATCTTCGATGCGTCAGTTCTTCGCGCCGTCGGTCGCGACGGTTCCCGAGTATTAAACAACTGGGGCGATCGGACGTGTTTTTGTTATTCCCACCGGAGAGGGTTAGAGGCTTTTATCGATCCTGCGACGGGCAGATCGACCGTTGGCTTCATTTATCTCCAGACCACCGCCGATTCGGCTCCGGCCCGGATCGATGTGGCGGCGTGGCTCTATGAAGAGGGATACATGGACGAACTTACGGATATCGTACGGGCCGAATGCGTCATCGGCCTTGGATATCCCTATGTTCTCGAAACGGCTGACCAGACGGCTGTTATCTCGGCACGGGACCGCGAAGTTTTCTTCCGTGCTTTGCAGGAATATATGACTCGTGGAAAACTAGATTTCAGTGTTTCCCGCAAGGACAGCAGTAAAAGACGACGAAGGTAAGCTCGCTGTTTGCTCAGCGTGCGGCGAGGCCGGTATTCGGTCCGGCAGTAAGCTCTGTCCGGTTTGCGGAAAGACGATGAGTGAAGGGTTTCAACCTCTCGATGCTATCCGCTCGTCGTATCGGCTGCAGAGACGGCAGCTTCCGTATGCCGGCGCCGGAGAGATAAACTTTTTGTTCGAACGCGACCGAAATACCAATGCGGATATCGCGCGAGCGTGCACGGTCTATTCGACGGTGCCGTACCTGGGAATACTGTTCATCCCACTCGCACTGGTCTTCAGTGGTTTTGGCTATCTGGCGTATCTGCAGCGGCCTCATATCGGCGGCAAGCGCACGTCGCTTACATGTATCGGAGTCAGCCTGATTCTGTTGGCTGTTCAGTTATTGCTTTGGTGGCTGTTGTACTTGATTCCCGAGCTGGGACTCTAGATCATGAAGATCGCGAAGATCGTCACATCGAATTCACACATTGATTACGTCGCACGCGTCATCGATGCACTGGACTCCGATTCGCCTCCCGAAGCGGAGGATTACTGCTTTGGACAATTCGTCGGCCTGAGCGGAAAGACGGAAGATGTCGTCGGCGTGATCTACGATTCGCGTCTCGTTAATCCGGAATACGGCAGCTTCGGCCCGCGCTTGAGTCCTCGTCCGGCGCTCGGAAACTTCAGTCCGGATTACTTGAATGAGCAGGGAATATTGATCGGGATACTTCTGCTTGGCGTCGTCGATCGATCCGGTAAGGTCACGCACGGCGTTCCCCGGCGGATAGTCCCGCCAGGTCAGGAAGTGGAAAAGATCGATGCCGACGCTGTGAAACGATTTCATTCCGGCGCTGACAGCCGGGTACACCTGCACTATTATTCGCAGGTCGTCGCGAACGCGGGCCAGTTCGCGATCCCTTTGCTCGACTCGATAATTGACCAGCTCTGCGCGAATTGTACTGAGCCCGAGATCCAGCGGCTGAAGGTTCTGAAACAATCGCTGATGTGGCAGGGAACGTTCGGCGGGATGAAACTCTGAAGAAAATGCTCGAGCTTGGAATCATCTATCAGGAAAATTGTCTTGAGACGTTGGGACGGCTTCCGGCCGATGTTATCGATATGACGATAACGAGTCCGCCGTACGACGACCTTCGTGAATACAACGGCTATCATTTTCCGGTCGAGGAGATTGCGGCAGGATTGTTTGCGAAGACAAAGCCGGGAGGAGTGGTGATTTGGGTCGTGGGAGACAGGACGGTAAATGGAAACGAAACCCTCACCAGCTTTCGCCATGCCCTGACGTTTCAGGAAGCCGGCTTCCGCGTGCACGATACGATGATCTACGCAAAGAACAATCCGATCCCGAGCGATTGCGGTAAACGATACCGCCAGTGTTTCGAATACATGTTCTGCTTCAGCAAAGGACAGCCGAAAACATTCAACCCGATCACGCAACCGATCAAGCAGGAGAAAGCTTTCAAATCGTTTCGCATAACGAAAGTAGGCCGCAACGATCTGGCACACGATCACGTCGCGCCGAAAGAGCGAAAGGTCAACAACATTTTCTACTACAACGTCGGAACCTCGTCATCGAAGGACAAGATAGCGTTCGAACATCCCGCGATCTTCCCCGAACAGCTTGTCGAAGATCAGATGAAAACGTGGACGAACGAGAGCGATATTGTCTACGACTGCTTTATGGGAAGCGGCACAACGGCCAAGGTCGCGCATCTCCTCGGGCGCCAATGGTTCGGATCGGAGATCTCCGCCGAGTATGTTCGTATCGCCCATGAACGGCTCGCGGAACACATCTCCGATGAGAAGTTTTTTGCCGTCAAATGACAACCAAACCCGGCTTAAAAGCGTCTATAAGGCGTTCCGAAGATCGCATTTCTCACCTGTAAAGGAAGTTTCATGAAACGAACATTATTAATTTTTATCGCGTTAGTCTTTGCGGCATCCGCGGCGTTCGCACAGCCTCGCCCGGTCGCAACCTCGGCCAAACCGTCGGCCCCGGCACCGGCAAAGGTCGCACCGGTCTCGTTCGAAGCGAAATATGAGGGCGGGATGTTCGGCTACAACGAGAAGGAGGTCGGCACCCTCAAATTCGACGACGAGAATGAGCGGTTGGTTTTCTTCGGTAAGGACCGGAAGGAAAAGTTTCACGTTCCGTATAAGTCAGTGTTGGTTATTTACCCCCAGTCAAAGTCAGTGACGTCGACCACCGGCAACGTCGTCCGCCACATACCGCTGCCGGGCGCGGGACTCGCTGGTTTGATCAGAGAGAAACGTCGATACCTTGTGATGCATTTTAATGATCCGGATGTCGAGGCAGCTCGGGGTATTTTGAATTTCAAGCTGGAGAATAAAGAACTGCTTGATTCGGTGCTGCAAACTTTGGCCGGCAAAGCCCAGCTAACACAGCGCGGCGATGCATACTATCGGCCGCGAACGATCAAGAGCGAGATCTAGTTCAGGTCGCCAAAACGGTGCTGCAGAAGCGCCGCAAATGTGATGGCCGCCGTCTCGGCCCTCATTATTCTTCGGCCGAGTTTCACAGGGACGAATCCCCTACCGACTGCACTTTCGATCTCTGTATCATCCCAGCCGCCCTTTGGTCCGATGAGGGCGGTTATCTTTTTGTTCTCGCCGGGCGACGGGATCGAACCGCCGCCTTTTTCGGAGAACATAAGCAGAAGCCCCGCGCTCCCATCGATATCCGACATGAAGTTTTCAAACGTCGATGGTTCGTCTACCTGCATCACCTTTGCACGCTCGCATTGCTTGGTCGCTTCCATCGCTATCTTTTGAAACCGTTCGGTACGTTTTCCTGCGTCGTGAAATTTTATTTCGCTCCGTGCCGTCACGAGGAGGGATAACCGGGACACGCCTAACTCGACGGCTTTCTGAATGACGAGATCCAGCTTGTCACTCTTGTAAAAACTCACCGCCAATCTAAGATCCAGCGGCGATTCCGCGGCGACAGGCTCAGTTTCACGGATCACGCGTAAGCTAGTACCCTCGCGCCGAATCTCCATGATCTCGCAGAGAAACTCCCGGCCTTCTCCGTCGAATACCTGCACTTCGTCACCTGTTTTCAAACGCAGCACGTCGCGAAGGTGGCGCGTCTCTTCCTGGCTGAGGGTGACGACGTGTTCGGTAAATTGCCCGGGTGCTGCAAAGAAACGTCTCATCACGATCAAATCTCGCCGAATTTCGAAACGAAGTCCTCAGATCGGCTTCTGAGGGCGATCCAATTTTCGAAGATCTCCGGCGATTGAAGCCACAGGGTGAGCCACTCGCTGATCTCGCGAGCTTCAGCTCGAGTTCCAGCGGCTGACTTTGCTTTTCCGGCGAGTGCGAGCTTCGCCTCTTTCTCCTTAAGAACCCGGTCCCGCAAAAGCCGAAGACCCTCACGGTCCTTTTCACTCGCAAACTTGCGCCGAAGATTTTCCATCTGCCTGATCGACCTCAGCGCCGATTTCAGATCGCTGGTGTTCAAAATGTTCCGGAGCACGGCGTCGTATGGCCGGTCTGAGGCACGTCGGACATAAAGATCCATTATTTCGCTGTGCCGGAGTTCGGCCCCTTCGTCAGCAAGAAGCCGGGCGATCGTCATCGGTGAGCCTACAGCGGCCTTGCCGAACACGTCGAAGACGACGGTCTCGATCGCTTCGATCTCTACCGCCCCAACGCTTTCACAATCGAGCTTTTCCCACACTTCGATGATTAGGTCGTTTTTGTTTTTCGATTCCCACATCCGCCCCAACGTATGGCCCCTATTTCAGATCACGCACCGCATTGATCAAACCCGTGGATGAGTGATCCTTCGGATCGCCCACGATCGCTACGCGACCGCCATATGAAAGTACGCGTTCGCGCTCAGGAACTGTGTCCACGGTGTAATCCGTGCCTTTCGCATGGATATCGGGCCGGATCGCGTCGATGAGTTCGTTTACGGTCGGTTCATCGAAGATCGTGACGGCGTCGACGCAGCGAAAGGACGCGAGGATCTCAGCTCGTTCGCGCTCGTTGATGAACGGACGGCCGTTACCTTTCAGCGCACGAACCTGCGTGTCGGAGTTGAGACCGACGACGAGATAGCCCCCTAGCTGTTTTGCTCCTTTGAGGTATCGGATGTGACCGGCGTGGATGATGTCGAAACAGCCGTTCGCGAGAATTATGGTCGCTCCTGAGGACCGCTCTTTTTCTAAACGTTCAATGAGTTCCGTGCGGGACAGAACAGGTGCGGAAGAGTCTGACATCATATTACGGGCGTTGCAGTTCGTCGATCCTCAACCGTGCCGTCAAGTGACTCGAGCAACTCTGCCAAGGTCGCAACGGCCGTTCCGCGTTTCATCACCACGATGCTTCCCGCATGATTTGCCACATTCGCGGCGTCGGCGAATGACAGTCCCGAGGCGAGGCTTAGAGCGAATGTGCCGATCACCGTGTCACCGGCCCCGGTGACATCGACCGGCTCCTTTGGACCGATCGCTTCAAAATCTTTCGGGGCATCACCCTCCTCGTAAAGGGTCATCCCTTTGTTACCACGGGTGACGAGGAGAGCTTTATAGTTCAGTCGCTTGCGTAATGACTCACACGCATCGGCCGCCGGATTTTTTCCGAGAATCTGCTCGACCTCCTCCTGGTTAGGGGTCGCGGCCGTGGCATCGTGAAAGTCACGCAGCCGGAAGCGCGAGTCTATTAACAGCGGTATGCCGGCCGTTTTCGAGTGCTGCCGCGCGATCTCGAGTATCTCGGGCCCGGCCGCTCCATAGTTGTAGTCAGAGATGATCACTGCGTCGGCACCATCACACGCGGAAATGAAACTCTCCTTGAGACGGGTGTTTACATCATCACGGACCGGAGTCCGGTTCGCGTAATCAATACGAATGACCTGTTGTCGTTGCGCATATTCCTGACCTGCCAGGACACGCACTTTTGTTGTCGTCTGAATTCGACTATCCGAAACCAGGAATTCGCCATCGACATTCATTCGGGAAAGCGTTTCCCGAAGTAAACAGCCGTTTGCATCTTCACCTACGAGCCCGATGAGTACTGGTTTTCCCCCGAGAGCAGCGACGTTGGCCGCAGCGTTTGCCGCACCGCCAGGCCGGGTATCCGTTTCCTCATGGTTGAGAATGAATACCGGGGCTTCCCGCGAGACACGCGAGATAGTTCCATGAAGAAACTGATCGGCCACAACATCGCCGGCAATTACAACGCGCCGTCCGGCGAATCCGGCCTTTACTGCTTCGCTTAAGATTGACATCAGGAAAACTAAAAAGGGCGAGGGCCTCGGCCCTCACCCTTAAAATTTAACACCGATCACGATCTTAGTGTGAATCGTAACTGGCTACCGGGAAGTCGTTGGGGATTCCCCACTGGACCACCCCAAGCCCGTTGTCCGTACTTCGCAAAACGTAAAACCTTCCATCCGAATTCCGCCATATCGCCAGATCGGTCTTCCCATCGGCGTCATAATCGTTCTGGACGTTAAGGTCAGTACCGGTGATACCAAAGGTTGCCGCGAAAACTCCTGCATCAGAACTCCTGCGGATCCACCAGACCAGATTCGATGTCGGCGTCGTCCCTTCACGGACGATGGCGATATCCGTCTTGCCGTCTCCGTCATAATCACCAGGCACGACAAGGTCGTTACTGAGGCCCCATGTAACGACGTCGAAATTGCCGTCCGAGCTGCGCTGAATGTAGAAAGTGCCCTGAGCATTAGCAGAGGCTCCCGGACGCTGAATCGCAAAATCAAACTTCAGATCGCCATCATAATCGCCGGGGGCGATATAATCGCTCGAAAGTCCGAACTGAACAGCAACAAATCCTCCGTCCAGACTGCGCAGCACATACCAAATCATGGCTCCATTCGTCCGCCGGACAACGGCGAGGTCGGTCTTTCCGTCACCGTCATAGTCACGTGCCACCGGCTCGTCACCGGTTATGCCCCACGCGTTGGCAACAAAAGTATTGTTGGAGCTATTGAGCCGGTACCAGACACCGGTCGTATCACGCCAAACCGAGATATCGCCCTTGTTGTCGCCGTCATAGTCGCCGGGCGTCATAAAATCCTCGTTGGCTATACCAAAATTCTGGAAAGTAAAACCACCACCGCTCTTCGCGATATACCAGACATTGTCCGAGGGCCTGAAGACCGTGTAGTCCGCCTTGTTATCGCCGTCGGTGTCCATCGCTTCGCGCAGGCTGACCTGACCCGGGGCAGTAATAGCTAAGAACAACGCAATTACAGCAACGAAAACGGTCGTGCCGCTGGCGGGTAAAAAATTTCTCATCTTAATTTCCTCTTTTGATCCTTA
>DASUSJ010000367.1:0-12506 GCA_036375155.1 Pyrinomonadaceae bacterium | reverse complement strand
GCCATCTGGTGTGACATGACCGAACGGTGGTTCGACGAGAAGCTCATGAATTAATAGCGGCACTTGCGCTATTTACAACTGGTGAGAGTAGCCGCGAACGTATATCGATACTCCTGCATCCAAATCGAACTTAGTATTTGGGCAGACACCAGGCGGTCCGTCCCATTTGTTTGTGTAGTAAACTATTCGCGCACGCCTCGCGTATCCTTTAGCAATGATCGAAACAGGCAAAGTTTTGCAGCAGCGTTACCGTATCGAGAAGCAGATCGGTCAGGGCGGTATGGGTGCCGTTTATGTTGCAACGGACGAGCGTTTTGGCAGTACCGTGGCGATCAAAGAAACGCTCTTCATGGATGATAACTATCGCAAAGCCATCGAGCGTGAGGCCCGTTTGCTCAACAGTCTGAAGCATATCGCGTTACCGCGCGTGACCGATCATTTCCTCGAAGAGAACGGGCAGTTTCTTGTAATGGAGTACATCGCGGGCGAGGATCTGCACCACCGTATGGAGACGACCGGTCGCCCTTTTCCCGTGGATCAGGTTCTGACGTGGGCCAATCAGCTACTTGAGGCACTGGACTTTCTTCACAATCAGGTAAATCCGGTCATTCATCGTGACATCAAGCCACAAAATCTGAAGGTCACTCCAAAGGGGCAGATAATTCTTCTCGATTTCGGTTTGGCCAAAGGAAATCCTACCGACGCGGGGCACCACACGGCAGCGAAGAGCATTTTTGGTTACTCGCGCAACTATGCCTCGCTGGAACAGATCCAGGGCACCGGCACCGACCCGCGAAGCGATCTCTATTCGCTCGCGGCGACGCTCTATCATTTGCTAACGAACAGTCCGCCGGAAGATGCTCTGACTCGTGCGATGGCGGTTCTCGCACATCGCCCGGATCCGCTCGTACCTGCGAATCGTCTCGTTCCTGAAATTCCGGCAGGTGTTGCCGGCGTGCTGCAAAAAGCCCTCGACCTGAACGCATCGGGCCGTCCTGAGTCAGCCGCGGCAATGCGCGCGATGCTTCGGGACCACGAGAAGTACGAAAGTCTGGCTGCGTCGGCAGCTGCCGCGACGGTTCCGCACGCTTCCGACATTCACAACCAGCACACAAAGCTGATGCCAGGTTCTACGCGGGCCGTTGGTGGTGAAACGGACGTCAAGACGGAAGTAATGCTGCCGCCCTTGTCGCAGCTTACGGAGCCGGCCGTTGATACGTCGTCGGACGGGAAGCGGCGGTTCGGATTTGTCGGCGCCGGGCTGGCTGCTGCCGTCTTACTGGGATCGATCGCCGGTGGGGCGTATTTGATCGGCCCGGAAATGTTCGACCACGAGACCGCGCAACCGGAGGCCCAAACGGAGGCGCAGGCGGAAGCGGCTGCTCCACCCGCTGTCGAGCCGGTTGTTGAAGATAAAACGCTTGCCACAAATGTGAATGCCGGGGCGGTCGCTCCGCCCGCAGTTGAAGAGGTAACGCGCCCAAGTACGTCTTCAGCCGCATCTACCGCGACGGCGAAGACCAGCGAGCCATCGAAACCTGCCCGCAATCAGGGTGGGGCCAAGGCTGACCCGGAGGTCCATTTGAATTCCGGAAAGATCGTCATCGACGGGGACACGGTTTATATGGGGAATACGAAGATCACACCCGACGGCCGTATCGAGACTCCGGATCGCGTGATCACGGGTTCGGGCGTGAATCGAACTCCGATCACACCGATTCCGCCGCCGGATATGCGCGGTTTGACGCCGCAGCAGCGCAGGCAAGTATTGCGGGCAATAAGAAGGAGCGGGGTAGTTATTCAACCCGCTCCTAGTCCGAAATACTGATTCCGACCTTATTGAATCACTACACTTCTTCAGCCATAACATTCGTCTTCATAAACGTCTCGACGGGAAACGCGGCTTGAACGAACTTTAAGTGCAGCTTGGCCCGACCGTCGTCTCCCTCCTGCCGATCGCAGACGACCGCGAGGCCCGAAAAGTCGTATTCTGCGCTGATAAACTTGACCCGGTCGCCGATGTTGACATCTAGCGTCGAGAAGACGGCTGCTCCGCTGCGGCTTACATTTTCTGCTACAGTGCGCTCGCCGCCGAACGAGCCGTGTTTTGTATCGATCAGCGCGAGGTAAAGATCGACCTGCTGCCAAAAGCGAACGTCTGATCGCTTCTTGAAGGGGGTCTTCGATTCTTCCACACTCCACATCCCGTTTTCGTGTACGCCGGATATCCGATAATGCTGCTGCGGATCCGACTTGTAGCTCGCTGGCGCGTTCTTCCCGATGAATGCGACGCCGATATGAAACTCCGGCTTATCATCCGCGCTGATCCGCGCACTGTGCTGAACCAATCCCCAGACGCGATAAATATCCTTGTCGTGGTCATAACATCGCATATGCGCGGGAAGGGGGACCAGCAGCAAAACGAGTGTTCCAACCTCGCATTGTCGCGACAAGTTAAAACTCGACCCGGTGGGCGAAACGCTTATCAAATGCGCAGCTTCCTTCCACGGGCGCTCGCTGTTGTCTCGCCCCTTCACAACCGCCTGTAAGGACATAGATATTGAGCCTGTGTGCTGTTTCGACGACAGCTGAGAGTGAACCGACATTAAAAACTCCTGTATCGATCGGATCCACCTGATGAGGTAAGTGAGAAAGAGGTTTTATTCAATTCCCTCGAGCGGGAACATATGATCGATGAACTCGAGATGAAGTCGTACGATCCCGTCGTCGCCGATCCTTTTTCCACGAACGATAGAAATTATGCTAAGCCCGTGACGCTCGCTTTTCACCCGCAAGAACGCTCCGGGTTCGACATTGAATGACGTGAAGACCGCGGCCCCGCCGAGGCTCAAATTCTCTGTCACGCTTATTTCGCTTGCCGCAACATCGCCGTTCTCGTCGAGCATCTCAAGCAGGAGTGATTCGGGAATGGCGAAACGTGTATGCCGGCGAAGATATCCGGGGAGCTCGCTTTCGTCCGGTATGGTCTGCGCCTCGACGAGCTGCCACAAGCCACCGTCTTCGCGTTCGGCCAAGTCGTACAGTTTCGACGGATTATCTACGTAGCTATTCGGCGGATTCTTACCAATGAACGCGATGCCTATGGCATACGCTTCGTCGGCTCCGCTTCCCAGTGGAACACAGCGTCGGACCAAGCCCCAGATACGGTATTGCGGTTCGAGATAATCGTAGCAGCGAAGCTGACGCGGCATCGGCACGCTCATCACTAAAAGGCGGCCGCGTTTCACCGGCCGCTTCAACTTAAATCCCGCGCCAAACGCCGAGATATCTTCAAGACGGGTGATCTCGGTCCACGCGAGTTTGTTATCGACTTTGACCTCGATGCGTGCCGGAAGCGCCAGGGGATAACGTTGTATACGTCGATTATCCTGTTCAGTGACGATGGTTGACATTTTATGCTTACGCGAACCTTGATTTGACGACGGCTCGTCTAGGGAAAGCTTTTTGTTTTGAAGAATTTAGCGGGGTGCTTGCGAAGGGCGGGCAAGTTGCTAAACAGGCCTTCCGCCTGTAAAATAGAGCATAACATCAACGGGAAATATTTTCCATACTTTTTTAGGACCGCTGGTTCCTCCGAGTTCCCGCAAACTATACACGTTTAAGACGAAACAGATTTCAAGATGGATTCAATTCTGGAACGCAATCAAATAAATATCGAAGACGAGATGCGCCGTTCGTATCTCGATTATGCAATGTCCGTCATCATCGGGCGCGCCCTTCCGGACGTCCGCGACGGGCTCAAACCCGTGCACAGGCGTGTGCTATGGGCGATGCATGAACTCGGCAACACATACAACAAGCCGTATAAGAAATCGGCGCGCGTCGTCGGTGACACGATCGGTAAATATCATCCTCACGGCGATACCGCCGTCTACGATACGGTCGTCCGCCTGGCTCAGGATTTTTCTCTTCGTTACCCGTTGGTCGATGGACAGGGAAACTTTGGATCGATAGACGGGGATAACGCCGCGGCGATGCGTTATACCGAAGTTCGCCTCGAGAAACTAGCAAACGAAGTCCTCGCCGACATCGAAAAGGAGACGGTGGACTTCCAGCCGAATTACGATGATTCACTGTCCGAGCCGAAGGTGATGCCGACCCGGTTTCCCAACCTGCTCGTCAACGGATCGGAAGGTATCGCCGTCGGAATGGCAACTAAGATCCCCCCGCACAATCTGACGGAGATCATCAACGCAACCGTCGCGCTGGTGAAGAAGCCCCAGATAACCGTCGACGAACTGATCAGGCTTGTCCCCGGTCCCGATTTTCCGACCGCAGGTTTTATTTACGGCCGCGAAGAGATCCACCGCGCGTATCGCGAAGGCCGCGGCATCATTCAGATGCGAGCAAAAGCGGCGATCGACCGGATCGGCCGTGGATCGAGCGAACGTGACGCCGTTGTTATCACGGAAATTCCGTATCAGGTGAATAAGGCTCGGCTGATCGAACGGATCGCCGAGCTCGTGCACGAGAAGAAGCTGGATGGCATCTCCGAACTTCGTGATGAATCGAATCGCGAAGGGATGCGGATCGTCGTAGAACTCAAGCGCGACGCCGTGCCGCAGGTTGTTCTCAACAAGCTCTACAAATTGACGCCGCTGCAGTCCTCATTCGGCATTATCAACATCGCCATTGTGGACGGTCAGCCCCGGCTTCTCACGCTGAAGGACATGCTGGAGCATTTCGTCGAATTCCGCAGAGAGGTTGTGCGGCGGCGAACTGAGTTCGAGCTGCGGAAAGCGCAGGCGAGAGCACACATCTTAGAGGGCCTCAACAAGGCGATCGATGCTCTCGACTACATAGTCCCGCTGATCCGCAATTCGCGTTCGGTTGAAGAAGCGAAACTTTGGCTCACCGCGAACTTCTCGACGCTTGCCGAAGTTAAGAAGTGGCGTGGAATCACCGGTGACAAGTCTCAAGACACGTTTCTTAAGGACCTTCGCAAAGTCATCTCGAGTCTTGGCTTCTCCGAAATTCAAGCCCAGGCGATCCTCGACTTGCAGCTGCGACGTCTTTCGGCACTCGAACGACAGAAGATACTCGACGAATACGAAGCACTTATCAAGCACATCGCTGAGCTGGAAAACATTCTCGCGAACGAAAGTGTTCTGAGGCAGGTAATCGTCGACGAGCTGGAGGAAATAAAGAAGAATTTCGGCGACGCACGTAGGACGGAGATAGTCGACGCCGACACCGAGCTTACGATCGAGGACCTGATCAAAGATGAGGACGTCGCGATCACTGTTACCAAAGCGGGTTATATAAAACGAACTCCGGTTTCGACCTATTCCCGGCAGGGACGCGGCGGAAAAGGACGCTTGGGCGCGACGGCGAAGAACGATGATTTTGTTGAGCATCTATTCATCGCCTCAACTCACGCGTACCTGATGATCTTTACCGACGACGGCCAGGTTTACAAGATCAAGGTACATGAGATCCCGGAGGCGGCCGCGGCCGCACGTGGGAAAGCTGTTGTGAACCTCGTGCAACTGTCCAGCGAGCGGAAGCTTGTGGCGGTGATGCCGGTCCGGGATTTTGGTGAAGAGGTTTATCTGACCTTCGTTACAAAACACGGCGTCATCAAGAAGTCTGCTCTTTCCGATTTCCAGAACATCCGCGTCAATGGCATCAATGCGATCAACATCGACGACGGCGACGAACTTCTCGAGGTCATCCGAACCGATGGCAAATGCCAGATCTTTATCGCGACTCACGATGGCATGGCAGTGCGATTTAACGAATCGGACGTTCGCCCGATGGGACGCGCGGCTCGCGGTGTCCGCGGCGTGAACCTTCGCAAAGGAGACGAGGTGGTTTCGGTTTGCGCTGTTTCGCAGGAGGGTGACGAGAAGATCCTGTCCGTTTCAGAGAGAGGCTTTGGCAAGCAGACGCAGGTCAAGAGCTACCGCTTGACGCGGCGGGGCGGCAAGGGTGTCATCAACATGAAGACCACGGCGAAAACCGGAAAGGTAGTGGCCGCGTTCCCGGTCGCTGACGACAGCGAGATCATGATCATCACGCAGCAAGCGAAGCTTATTCGCCTCGGCGTCGACAAGATCCGCGAAACCGGACGATCCGCCCAGGGGGTCACTCTCATAAAAACCGGCGAAGACGATCTTGTGACGAGCGCCTCGCTACTTGCCGTCGAGGCAGAAGAGGAAGATTAGTCATTCAGGTTTCGTGAAACGTTCACAAAGGGCCTCGTCTTGAGGCCCTTTTGCTTTTACCGGAAATTGCTGATGAGTATCGCATCGTTTAGCGGGTAGCCACGCGCGATGTAGAGTTTGGCCCCGTCTGAAGAGTACGCAAACCTGGTGAGATATCCGCTTGTGAACTGGGTGAGCTGCGTGGGTTCGGAATTTGGCGACCGAGGGATGACCCACACATTCGAATAACCTTTCGCTGTGCGGATAAAGGTTAGCCCGCCGTTCGGTGTCCACGGCACGCCGAAGTTTACCGTAGAGTTTTCGGGCAGCTTATAGCTCTCGATCTTACTTCCGTCCGCAGCTGAAAGTACCAGTATTTCTCGTTCATCGCGAACGCAGGAGACAAGCGATCCGTCCGGCGAGAAGTGAGGTGTACTACACTCTTCCTTTGAGAACAACTGCGCGTCGCCGCCGTCAATCGATACTCTCCACAGGCTGGACCGCGGTCCCTCACTCACGACATGCGAATCATATACGATCCAATTGCCGTCAGGTGAGGTCGTGGAGTCGATCTCGTCCTTGTCACCGGAAGTTATTTGCCTGAGATTGCCGCCATCAGTTCCGATACGAAAAAGATGGCTATGCCGGCCGTCGAATGCAGAGAAGATAAAATAACGCCCCTGCGAATCAGCCCTGAGTTCTTCTATCACGCGTGGTTCGCCCGAGATCTGCTTCGCACCTGAGCCGTCGGCGTTCATGATCCAGATGCTCAGGTCTTCACCGGATCGAGCGATATAACCAACGCGGCCGTCGGGGAGTGGTGCCAGCCCAACACGCCCATCCGCAGTACCCATGGAAAGCTGTGCAATGCTTCCGATATTTTGTGGATCCACAGACCAGAGCTGCGATGACCGACTGTAGGGAACCGCTAGAACCGCGTTATCTTTTGTGACACCCAGACTCCAGACCTGATGCCGATTTCCGTCATTCGTCAGGCGGCGAGAGATACCGGTCGGATAGGTTATGTAATAGACCTGATCGCGACGGGTAGAATATCCATCGCCGCCACGCGTTGCTATAGTGAGCAGACCGGCGCCGTCATGCGTCCACGCGATCCTATAAACGGTATCCCATTTCTCCTTCGAAAGCTCTTTTATGGAACCGTCTGTTACGTCGAGTACGCGGAGTGTTACCGCCGCTTGGGCGGTTTGTTCTGACAGATCGGCTTCGCCAAACGCGAGGAACCTTCCGTCCGGCGACCAGCTTGGCGGGGCAACAACCTTTTTCGGAAGGGCGGTCTCGTAGAGAACCCGTTCGTTACGCCCGTCCTTATCGGCGACCAAGATCGTCGATCTGGACTTGGTTTGGTCATAACGAAGGAACGCGATCTCATCACTGCCAGCTGCGACGGTAACGGGACCGACAATGTCGGAAAGGAGCCGTACACTAGGTCCGCCCATCGAAGGAGCGCGATAAAGCTCGGGCTGGTTGGTCGCCTTATCGTGGGCGACGTAATATAGGAAGCGCCCATCCGGCGAAAATGTTTTCGCCGCGTACACTAGCTGACTTGTCTCACCAAGTCGTAGCCGGTTCGACTGCCCAACCTGCTGAAGCCAAAGAGTTGAAACATCGTCATCCGTTTCGTGATAGACAAAGTAATTGCCGTCCTTCGAAATTGCTGCGTCGACCGGAATGAAGCCATTTGTCAACCGCAGGATGTTTAATTCTTTGCTGCTGTCCGCGACAGAATTTACCGGTCTTGCTTGATACCAAAAGACAATTATCGCCGTCAGAATGATCAGTGGGACCGCCGCTGCCAAAGCAGCCCTCATGACCGCCGTGTAGAGGACCGGTTTAACGGGGATGGTCCGCGCCAGGGGGACATCGGTTTTCGGCGCGCTTTCCAGCGGCGGCTGCCAGTCAACAAGGCGCAAAACATTGCCATGTCGCTCAACCGCAACAGGCGGAACCATAACGCCGCCTTCCGCCTCCGGTTCCCTGGAAGCCTCCAGACCTTTGGTCGGGTTCTTCGCGACATAGTTACCACGTTCTACTTCGGCTATGAAACGGTAGCCGCGGCGCCGTAGGGTTTCGATATAAGGAGTACCGTCAGACTTGTTGCCGAGCGTTTTTCGCAGAAGGTAAAGGTGCTGGGAAAGATTTGACTCTTCGACCACCGAATCGTTCCAAACACGATCGATCAACTCACTCTTACTGAGGATCAATCCGCGGTTTTCGACCAATACGACAAGCGTTGTTACGACTTTCGGCGGAAGCGCGAGCTCTAAGTCGTCGCGGTAAAGCATCAACTTGTTCGCATCAAGCTTAAATTGATCGAACAGGTAAATGCCGTTTTCACTGCCTTCCGACATCGCAACTTTAAAATGAAGAAAAGATGAAGATAAATCCAATGACATTGCCGATCCCGCCTCCTAACATTTCCGTCAAGGAGCAGACAACCGACATTTGTTCAGTCAAAGGTTCTCAGCCTGTGCGACAAATGTAACTCAAGTCAGCCTGAAAAGGGAAGATTTGTTTCTTTGCGGTACTGCTCCGAAATCCACCAGGAAACGAGGAGACGAGAAATGAAAATCAGGCAAAACGGAGTTGCGATCCTTGTGTCAGTTCTTATTGCATTGCTGCTGTCCTTCCCGGTCGTCGGACAGGAACGTCAATCGCTCGAAACGTCCCTTGCGAGAGAGATACCGGGAGCCAATCCGCATGCATTTGTCGGCACCTGGACTGTCCAAACAACGATCACCAACTGCACGGGAGTGACGCTGGAGAGTTTCTCCAAGCTTGTGTCGGCAAATGCCGGCGGCACCTTGCAGGAGACCAGCAGTTCGACGCTGTTCCGATCCACGGCGATGGGTTTGTGGGAGCATCGTGGTCAAACGGACTTTGTTTACGCTCTGCGTTTCTTCCGCTTCAACGCGGACGGAACTCCGGCGGGTTCGGTTCGAGGCAAATGGACCGTCACGATGGCGGAGTCGGGCGGGTCTTATACTGCAACCGGCGCGATTCAGATAGTCGCGCCGAACGGAACTGTTGTCGCCACTCCCTGCGGTAGCGAGGTAGGGACAGCAATGTCGATCCCGGAATGACCGCGCGATGACACGTGGATCCATCTACCAATTACCAAACCGTAATCGCTAGCAAAAATAAATGCCCCGCCGGAGTTACAGTCGGACGGGGCTTTTCGGTTCACCTACCAGTCGAATCTGTTATTTCCTCTGCTATCTCGGAGGTCGCTTCAGCCAGTCGACGGCGGCTTTTTCGTCCCTAAACACAAACAGATTGTTGTCGATCTTTGGAGCGAGTAGAATTCCGAACTCCTTTCCTATTTCGAAAAGCTCTTCACTGTCACAAAGCAACGCGATCTTGCTCGACTCAAGGCGCCGGCGGGCTGATTGGAAGATGGTGCCGACAGCGGCGAGGTCTCCGTCTTCCCAGTCGGTTAGCTTCAGGCCACGATAGTCGAACAGGACGCCCAAGCCCGGGCGCCAGTGGGGACCAGTAAAAATATCGGTGAGAAAGACTGCCTGGTCGTCGAGCGAAAATTCGTCCCATTGCTTCGCACGAACGAACTCGCCGCTTTCATCTAATTCGACTTTCCACTGCATAGCTAAGTCCCGGAAGTCCCATGTCCCAAGTCCCTAGTCCCAGGTCCCAGAAGTCCCTAGTCCCCGGAAGTCCAGAGTCCCAGAAGTCCCAGAAGTCCCAAGTTCCAAGTTTACTACCAATTCGAGTTCGTGGCGCCTGGGACTCTGGGATTCTGGGACTCTGGGACTAGGGACTTCTGGGACTTGGGACCTTCGGGACTTGGGACTTCAGGGCTCACAAACAACTCCACTGGCCGCCGACCATCATCGCCGGGGCACCCGTTCCGCCCGCCTGGCAGGGCGTTGTCGAGCGTCTGCAGTTCGTGCAATACACTGCAGATCCATTGGTCTTTCCGGCAGGTAATGCGTTTGCGGCGAACGAAGGCATCTGAACCGGAGCTCCGAACTCGACATCGGTCCCGAAGAATGTCGGATGACCAGGAACGCCCCGCTCGTCGGGTTGTCCGGTCATGAATATTACCGTTGCCTTGCCGAAGTTGTTTTTCGTTCCACCTCGGCAGCCAAGAATGTACCCGTCATAGCAGAACCGATCTCCGGTCGAATAGACGCGAGTGCGTTCGTCGAACTGGAACGTACGGGGACCGTATAACCCGCCGGTCGAAACGAATGTTCGTCGCGCCTTGAAGATAATGGGATCGTCGAAAACAGCATTCACCATCACGATCGGGAACGAGTAGTCGCCGGCGTCCGGGTTGTTTACTTCGTTGTAGACGATCGAGTTCGTCATGCTCTCGGATTGCGAGCCGATTATCTGCATCGGACCGACGTCGAGGATGTTTATGAACGTCCCGCCAAGTTTCCCCGGAAAACCGCCGCCGAACGTGTCCATTATCGTCACCATGCCGGCACGTTCGATATGGATGCCATCGCCCCGTTGTCTAGGCCCCCGCGGAGGCGAAACGAACAGGCTCGATTCGATCTTCCAATCGGTATTTCGACTGTTGATAAAGATCCCGCTTTCGCGATTGAAGACGAAGCGGCAGCCGATGACCTTTACGTAATCGAATTGCCAGACGAGATTAGTCTGCGGCAACGCGTAGGCGTTTATGCCGCGATTAAAGTTATTGAAGGTGACGCGTTCAAAAATAAAACCCTGCGATGTGTTGTAGGCTCCGAAAGCTTCGACTCCGCTCGTGCCTTCGTTGCTTTGGGCATAAAGCTCGACGTCCTGGATCATGACGTTTTCGACACACTCGCCGACACGGAAAAGGGCCTTATTCGAACCCGTCAACGTGATCCGAGTCGGATTCTTTCGTCCGACGTCGCTGGTTGGAGCCATCGACTGCAGCCCGTTCGTGCCGCGTATTGTTATCCCGGAAGGTAATGCGATCGGAGAGCTGACTATGTATTCGCCGTCGGGAATCGTCAAGACCCCGCCATTGTTTGACGCGAGAACGGCCATCGCGCTGCGAAACGCATTCGTGTCATCCGTTCTTCCATCCCCGCGCGCTCCGAAATCGCGGATGTTGTAGAAGCCGCGGGTGCGCTCGTCCTTGCTCGCGAACCAATTGTAAGTGACCGGCTCTCTTCCGGGCACTGACAGAGTGATCCGATACCGTTCATCTTCACCACGAAAACACCACTTATAATTCGTCGCGCTCGCTCGCATCGAGGCGTTCGACGCAGACGTCTGAGTGAAGGACGAGTCCGAGCCTTCGCAGGATGTCAGCTTCATCGGTGTGGACGGGTCGAGGTCGGTCACGGTTATCACCGTAGACGGGGGCACATAACGCACCGTACAGGTCGGTACCCGCTGATTGGCCGGCACATCGAGGATGATGTTGTAACCCTCAAGTTTGTTTTGTGTGAATGCAGAAGAGGCGGAAGTCAGCAGCAGCAGCGAACACGCAATGATCACCTTTTTCATAGTGATTCGATTATCGCGGAAAGGTCACGGATAACGGAAATGGTCGGGAAGTATGCTGTTTAGGGGCCGCTTCCTTTGCACCTTAGCGTCTTTGCATGAATAGCGATGTTCACGCAAAGACGCTAAGACGCAAAGGAAGGATCATAACAACCGTCAACCAAACAATGTCGGCAGGTCGCCGGCTCTACCAGGCGGAGTGAATCCGAAATGCTCATAGGCGAGTCGGGTCGCCAGGCGGCCCCGTGGCGTGCGATTGAGGAAGCCGATCTGTAAGAGGTAGGGCTCGATCATCTCTTCGATCGAGTCTTTCTCTTCGTGAAGCGATGCGGAGAGGGTGCCGAGGCCTACCGGACCGCCGTCGAACTTCTCGATGATCGTCACAAGAAATTTACGATCCATTTCGTCGAGGCCGTACGTGTCCACTTCCATCCGGTTTAGGGCGTCGTTGGCAACCTCGGCCGTGATCCGTCCATCGTGATCGACCTCGGCATAATCCCGTACACGTCGCAGAAGGCGGTTAGCGATACGCGGCGTTCCGCGCGAGCGCCGAGCGATCTCGGTAGACCCGGTATCGTCGATCCCGATGTTGAGGATGCCTGCCGAACGCTCGACGATCTGCTTCAGCTCTTCGATCCCGTAAAAGTCGAGATGGAATATTATGCCGAAGCGCCCTCGCAGCGGGGCCGTAATTAATCCTGGGCGAGTGGTCGCGCCGACGAGCGTGAACTTCGGAAGCTCCAGTTTTATCGACCGCGCCGCCGTCCCCTGGCCGATCATGATGTCGAGACTGTAATCCTCCATTGCCGGATACAGGATCTCCTCTATCGCCGGGTTCAGACGGTGGATCTC
>DASUSJ010000366.1:0-6316 GCA_036375155.1 Pyrinomonadaceae bacterium | reverse complement strand
AACGTCGGCGGAAGTTCGGAACCTGTCGCCGAGCATTCCACGTACGTCGACGAACGCGTAGAAAGCGCCTTCGGGCATGCCACACTTGAATCCGTCGATGGTATTCAGGGCGGGGATCAACCAGTCCCGCCTGCGTTCGTACTCGCCAAACATTCGATTGACAGCGTCGATCGTTTCTCCGTGATTCTCCATTGCCCGGGCACATGCGTATTGAACGAACGAGGTCGGGTGCGTCGCTGAGTGGCTCTGCAGTTTAATGATCGCTCTCGTCCATTCTTCGTTCGCGATCGTGTAGCCGATCCGCCAACCGGTCATCGCATAGGTCTTCGAAAAGCTCCCACCGACGCAAACAAATTCCCGAAGCTCTCTCGGCAAAACGGCCGAGGTGAAAACTTCGCCGGGCGGATAAGCAAAGAACAGATAACATTCGTCAGTGAGAACGTAGACACCGTGCTCAGCACAGACCTCGACGATCTTTCGCATTTCTTCGGCCGGTATCACACGCCCGGTCGGATTGTTTGGCGAATTTACGATAAGCAGCTTCGTTTTGTCCGTTATTGAGCGACGTACTTCCTCGGCGGTCAAGACGAAATCAGTTTCCTCGGTTTCGATGAAGACGCTGTTAGCACGGCAAAACGTCGCGATCTCGGGGAACGTGACCCAATATGGCTTTGGAATGAGAACATCATCGCCCGGATTCAGCAAAGTGCACGCGGCGTTGAAAAGTGCCTGCTTACCTCCGCAGGCAGCAGCAACTTCTGTCGGGAGGAAGTCTGCGCCGAACCGCTCGGCGTAGAAGTCACAGATGCCCTCTGTCAACGATCTCATCCCAGCTGATGACGTGTATTTTGTCAGGCCTTTCTCGAGACCCTCGAAGGCGTACTGCTTTATGAATTCGGGTGTGTCGAAATCCGGCTCGCCGACGGTCAGATCGATGACGTCGTGGCCTTCCTCGCGCAAATTTGCCGCAGTTTGTGCGGCTTTTAGTGTTGAGGAGGAATGCATTCGGGCGACGCGATCGGACACGGGAAAGCGGTTTGTCATAACCACATTCTAACAGCAGACAAGATATTTTTTGGAATGGTCTTTAGCTCGATCTCTCGGGCCGATGCCGTTGAGTTATTTTTTTCTGCTGCTTCGTGAATCTCACGTCGTCGGTGCGCTCCGAAACTCCCGTTGCAGGGAGCCCGCCCTTTTAGTAAGCAGGCGCACCCCTGTTCCGTACTGGCCCCCAACTTGCAATTGTTTTTTGCGCACGAACGGCTTTCGGACAAGGGGGAAATGACAATGGGCCAGGGTAAGGAAATTGTGCCGGTAAACACACTCGTCGGACGGAGCGTTCTTTCGCTGTCTACGGGGAACAAACTGGGCGTGGTTCATGATCTATTTGTTGATCCACTGAATGGCATACTAGTCGGCCTGACGCTGGCGGCCATAGACGGTAACCTCGCGAGACTTTCCTACGATCGAATACACAGCTTCGGCCATGACGCGATAATGGCTCTTGCCGACGATTCTATTGAGCCAGTGACAGACGAAGACCTTCCCGGCGATCCCGTAGCCCGCGAACTCATAGGAACACAGATCATCACCGACAGCGGGGATGTACTGGGGCGCGTGACCGATCTATATGTAACCGCCAGCCCGCCGCCGGCTGTCATCTACGAAATTCGCGAGTCACTCCTCGATAAGCTTCTTGGCCGGCAACTTTTTATTCCGGCCTCGGCGGGGTATGCGTTGTCGGACGATCGTGAACGCCTGATCGTTCCCAACGAAACTGCTGATCTTGCTTCGGCTTCGATCGAAGCATTACTTGGTGCTGGAATGTCGATCCGTAGTGTGTCGCCTGCCCGAGCAGAGGACGCAGATGAGTATGATGACACCGTGATCGTGCCACCGTGGGAGGACGACGAAACCGTGATACGCGAACAGGATGAGGACGAAACGCTGGTACGCTCGCGCGGCGATGACGAAGACGAGACCGTCCTACGCCGGCGTCCGCCTGTAGGCCCGTAAACTCGCGAGGCACGAATTGATTCGAACTCTCCGAGCCAGCGCGGCCATCTAAGATTAGGCAAGGAGCGCGACCATGGTACGAACAAGAATCCTCACCGCTTTTTTAGCTCTGGTAGTGCTAGGGATCGGTGCCTTTATAACGGCTCAGGCCGTTCGGCAGGGTCGGCCCCGCGTTGCGTCGTCGGCGTCGGCACTGCCCTGTGCTCTGACGGGAGCGTATCGCATCGATGTTGAGAATAGCGACAAGCTGTATTCTGCCGTGCGAGGGGCGACTGGCGCTGTACCGTTCCAGGATCAGCAGCAGTTCTTTATGGACCTCTCGATCCGGCTAACCCCTCCTGACCTTCTCGCGATCGAATGCACGGGGAACCGCGTGAGCGTCGGTTCTTCACGAGCTGAAAAGGTGACGTTCCTTGCGGACGGAAGGCTTCGGCGTGAACGGTTGCCCGACGGCACAAGCGTTACTTCACGTATAACCATGGCTCGCGACACACTTACGTTCGCATCGACGGGCAAAGCGGAAGACAATCTCAACGTTGTTTTCAAATCAGTCGACGGCGGACAGAAGCTGCGGGTGACGCGGCGAATCTATGCGGACCAGCTGGCGCAGCCGGTCGTCATTCAGTCTGTTTATAACAAGCTTTCCGACAGAGTCGACTGGGACGTCTATAACGGTCGGCTGGTAGCGGGTCGGACCGGCGATCCCGACCAACTGCGTGACGCGACGACGTCTGTTGCCAGCAGATCGACAGCCGGTGCTGCGTTCGACCTGCGACGTGCCCTCGATGCCTGGATCGATGCGACGAACCGGCGCGACATCGATCGGCAAATGGGCTTTTACATGCCGCAGATGAAAGCTTTTTACCTCGCGCGCAATACAACCCGCGATGCGGTTCGGCAAGAGAAGAATCGAGCATTCTCAACGGCACATTCGATCGACATTCATGCCGAGGACCCCGAGATCGTGCTTCAGAACGGTGGTCGGACGGCTGTGATGCGATTCCGTAAAAGTTATCGAATTGTTGATCGGTCGAGGACACGAAGTGGAATCGTTATTCAGGAGCTTCGCTGGCAGCAGACTCCGAATGGGTGGCGGATCTTTAGCGAGCGTGACGTGCGCGTGATCCGCTAGGAGTGTCAGTAAGGTTGTTGGCGGCGATTCTGTCGTCGCTGGCGCTCCGGCGGGATTCCCGTAAAGATCATCTCAATACTTGAAACGGGAGACTCGTCGTCATTACGCCGTGACGGAATTCTGCGAGACTGTCGTGGCCGCGTGGAGCGATCTTGCCCGGTCGCAGCTCTCCGAGGATCCGGGAATGCGGGTCTAACACTCCCTTTGCCGTTCCGTTCTTTGGCAGGATCCTGTTTGCTCGGCGCATTGCGTTTTGGAAGACCCGTCTTATCCGGGTTGTTCCCGCGATCGGCGTAGGTTGATTCTCTCGCGTTCTCCGATCCTTCAGAATTTTCTACTGCCGGCTCGCCAGGCGTCGAATCGGATTCCGCGGGTCGGGTCTCCGCAACCGTTACCTCCGGCTCCGTGTCCACCTCCGGCGCGGTTGCAATAGGAACTGTAGATTCCAATGTACTTTCCTGCGCCGTATCGGTAGCGACATCGACTGGGGACAGTTCGCTATAACCTAAAAATCCAATTCCGAACAGTGCTGCGATGACCACGGCCGCCCATAGAGCGGGACGATACCAGAACGGTCTGCCCGTAAAATTGGTGCGTAGTCGGGTCGATACGGCGGCGCTAGGTGCGGCGGTGGGAGGGGCCGCTGCCGGGAGGTCCTTATTAACCTCGGAAGCTCCGACGGTATTTACCATTGCGGCCGCACCAGGTTCAGAGTTAGGGACGGCTGCCAAAGCCGGCGAGTCCGGTATCCAAACTTCTACTAAATCCTTCTCCTCCGGAGTACTCGTTACTGCAGCTTGGCTGTCCAGCGCCTCGTGTAATGCCGTACTCATCTCGCGAGCAGACGCGAATCTTTGTTCAGGAGCCAAAGACATTGCCTGCTGAATTACTTTTGCGGTCGATACGTCGACATCTGGATTGATCTCGGATGCGAGCGGCAGGGGATCCGGCCGGCCTGCCACGATCGCCGACGCCCGTGCAAGTACGTCAACAGGTGCCTCACCCGTTATGAGATGGAAGGCGGTCGCACCAAGTGAAAATATATCGGAGCGAGGGCTGGTACCGGCGCCTTCGATCTGCTCAAGGGGAGAATACCGGCGTGAATATCCGAACACGCTTCTCACGCCCTGCGTATTCCCTGAGGTTTCCTTAGCAAGTCCAAAATCGAGCAAAACGAGGTTCCCGCGGGAAGTAAGCTTAAGATTTCCGGGTTTGATATCTCGATGCACGATCGGCGGATCCGCCGAGTGAAGATAATCGAGTCCGTCCAAGAGTTCCAGGATCCAGTGGAGCACGTCCTCGACCGAAAACGCTTTAGCCTCACGCTTTAAGATCTCGGAAAGATCCTCACCCTCGATATATTCCATCACGAGAAAGTGGCCGTCTCCCTCGTTAAAGTAATCCGAAACATGCGGCAAAATGGGGTGATGTAGACAATTCAGTATACGGGCCTCGCGTGCGAACGCCTCCGCCAACTGGGCGTCTTCGTAGAAGCGCTCCTTGATCGCCACCCGGCTGCCAAACTTTTGATCCGTCGCAAGATACACCGCACCCATGCCGCCCCGCGCCAGCTCTTTTTCGATCAAAAAACGATCCTGCAATACTGTTCCGGTTTCAATCATTGGGCTAAACACCAAACGGTCGAGCAAATTTGATGCCTCTAGCGAAGTTGGATTTGGCCGGATTATCCATAGCCGCGCCCAATTAGGTCGATTTGGAACACGCGGAGCCGGGGGAAAAGGGATTCTGTTTGTGCGGAACGGGTCTTTTACTGATCGGTCGCTTCCAGGAACTCGATCCGGTTTCCGAATGGATCGCGAAACTCGAAACGCCTGTAGCCGGGTATCTGGATCCCGTCGACAACTTCGACATGGTGGGACCTCAAGATCTCTCGCCAGTCGTCGAGATTCTCGACCAGATAGGCGACATGCGCCTTCGTTCTTCGGCTATCGATATCGTCTTCGGTTCCGACGTGCACCTGCCGGTCACCAACGGCAAGCCAGAAGCCCCCGCGTCCGGCGAGTTCTTCCGGCTTTGGGATCTCTCGCAGTCGCAGTACGTCGCAGTAGAAATGCAGGGCTTCTTGTTCGGCCCCCTTTGGTATCGTTATCTGAGCGTGGTGTATGGCGAGGATCATGTGCGGGCGTTCAACTTCTCCCGCATGCGGGCTTCAACAACTTCCGGGATCAATCCTGCAACTCGTCCTCCGAGCATGAAGACCTGCTTCATCAGGGTAGATGATACATAGGAGTATTCCTCATCGGCCATCAGGAAAACCGTTTCGATCTCCGGCTCGAGCTTTCTGTTCATCAGGGCCATTCGAAGCTCGTACTCGTAATCGCTAACGGCTCGAATTCCACGAACTATCGCGGTGGCCTCGCTCTCGCGGGCGAAGTGAGCCGTTAGTCCGGAAAAACTATCGACCCTAACGTCGCAGTTCCCATTTTTAACCGAGGGAAGTATCTCCTCGATCATTTCACAACGCTCTTCGACCGTGAAAAGCGGGTTCTTATCAGGATTGTTGAGGACCGCGACGATGATTTCGTCGAATAGCGGCAGGCTGCGTTTGATGATGTCAAGATGTCCGTTTGTCGGCGGGTCGAACGATCCGGGAAAGATGGCACGGCGCATATTTGTTAGAAGTTGGTCTGAAGTAGCTTTTTCGCCTTGTCGACGCACTCCAGATACTCCGGCATATATTCAGGATCAGGTTTCATTGCCAGAAGATGGTCTAGCTGCTTTCTCGCTTCATTGTCCCGCTTCACGGCGAGGTAGGCTTCCGCGAGATGCAGCCGGATATTCGTGTTGCGAGGCGCCAACTCCAGTCCTCTCTCCAGCAGTTCCACGGCTTTATGTGCGTCGCCACCCCTTATTCTCGTCGCAAGCTCGACCTGGGCAAGCGCGTCGTACGCACTCGCACCCTGGTAATCGGGCTGGATCGCGATGACTTTGTTCATGGCGTCCCTGATCTCGCCAACTGATCCCAACCCGACGGTGATTGGACTTCGTTTCGCGAGTTCGCCAAGGTTGGCGGCGTACCAGAAGTGACCGTCGGGCTTGGAGGGTTCGACACGCGATGCGATCCGTCCGGCGTCTCGACCTGCCTTCAGAGCCGCGTCAGACTCGTCGTCGTCCGGACTAAACTTACCGAGAAAGTAGTTATGTTTC
>DASUSJ010000365.1:0-22625 GCA_036375155.1 Pyrinomonadaceae bacterium | reverse complement strand
GGCCGCATACGTTTCCGTTCCTGATTCAGTCGCGACCTTTTCTTCGGCACGATAACGAGGGACCTTTTTCCCGTCGATAGCACCGGCATCGTACTGACCGCGTACGGCTTTGTGCAGAGCGTCTTCGGGTGTGAAAGGTTGTATGGCGGCAAGCAGTTTCGCCTGCTCGTTTCGAACCGCGTCGGCCTGGAACGATACTGGCGGCTCCATTGCGGTGAGCGTCAGGAGTTGGAAGATATGGTTGGGGATCATATCACGCAGCGCACCAGCCTTATCGTAATAGCCGCCCCGCGATTCGACGCCGAGTGTTTCGGCAACAGTGATCTGCACGTGATCGATAAAATTCCGGTTCCAGATAGGCTCGAAAATACTGTTGCCGAACCTGAAGACCAGGATGTTCTGCACCGTCTCCTTGCCGAGGTAGTGGTCGATGCGATAGATCTGACGCTCGGTAAGAAGTCCGAGAAGATCGCCGTTGAGCTTTTTAGCTGATGCGAGATCATGACCAAAAGGCTTTTCAAAAATAAACCGTCTCCAATTACCGTTTTCCTCCCGGCCAAGTCCGTTGCGGACGATCTTCTTAGTTACGTTAGAGAACAGTTCCGGCGGGATCGCCATGTAGAAGAAATAATTCTCAGGAATATCGAGCTTCGCAGACACGTCGGCGAGCATGTCTTTTAGATCTTTGAACAACTTCTTGTCGTCGTCGAAGTCACCGCCGGTATAAAAGGTGCGGTTACAGAACCACTCTAGCAGGTCGCCGTCACCCTCCGCTCCCGAGAACTCTTTCAGATTATCGTGCATCTGAGAGCGGAACTCGTCGGTCTCCATCTCCTGGCGTCCGACACCAACGATAGCGAAGTTCGGAGCGAGGAACCTCTCTCGGGCGAGGTTATAGAGGGCAGGGAATAGCTTCCGTTTCGTCAGATCACCGGTCGCGCCGAAGATAACCATCACACATGGTTCGGCGGTCTTTTGAGTTTCGGCCATTTAACCAATTCTGCCACAAAGCCCGGCGAGTTCACGATTCTATTTCGGTAGGTATCTTTCTTTCAGTGGCTTCCGCGATCTCCGTGTATTCGGTGGTTTAGTCCCGGCCTAACCACGGAATACACGGAAAGCACGGAAGACATTGAAAAAAGAAACAACGGAACACCGAGTACGGAGGTGGCCGAACTTAAATTTTCAGTTTACGTCGCAATTTGAGTTCAAGCTTGTTCATCTCGCCCGCATCCGTTTCGTGATCGTGTCCGCAGAGGTGTAACAGCCCGTGAAGGATGAGCTGCTTGATCTCGTTCTCGAGTGTCAGGCCATTTTCCGCGGCCTGCTTTTGGGCCTGCTCGACAGATATGACGATGTCGCCCAGATAAACGTCTTGAGTCTCGCTTTCAGGAGGCTGATCGGCAGACAACGGGCTGAAGCCCGCATTTTGAACAAATTCATCCGGCTCATGCGGGAATGAAAGGACATCGGTCGTCGAATCCTTGCCGCGGAAGAACCGGTTAAGCTCTTTCATGCGCCGGTCTGAAATGAAGGCTACGGAAAAGGAATGGTCGGAAGCTTCTTCGATCGACCGAGGCAGTGATTCAACGAAGGCTCTGATCTCGCCTGTATTCAACTGCACTTTTCGCTGAAGATTGACGACGGTCAACGACATCCGCTACTCCGGGCGACCATCATTAGGGGAATGCTTATCGTACGCCTGTACGATCATCTGAACGAGCTTGTGGCGGACGACATCCTTTTCACTGAAGTAGACGAACTCGATGCCCTCGAGATCGGCCAGTACATTCTCGGCTTCTTTTAGTCCGCTCTTTTGGCCTCGAGGTAGATCGATTTGCGTTTTGTCTCCGGTGACAACTGCCTTCGAGCCAAAGCCGATACGCGTCAGGAACATCTTCATCTGCTCACTTGTCGTATTCTGGGCCTCATCGAGAATGATAAAAGCGTCTGACAGCGTTCTCCCGCGCATAAAGGCAAGGGGTGCGATCTCGATAATTCGCTTTTCCAGCATCTTTGTGACCCGTTCACTATCGACCAGGTCGAATAGGGCGTCGTAAAGCGGACGAAGGTAGGGGTCGACCTTGTCCTGGAGGTCTCCCGGAAGAAAACCCAGCCGCTCCCCCGCCTCGACCGCCGGACGCGTAAGTATGATCCGGCTGACCTGCTTTTTGAACAGGGCATCCACCGCCATCGCTACCGCCAGGAAGCTCTTGCCTGTGCCGGCGACGCCAATACCGAAAACGAGGTCGTTCGCCGCGATGGCGTCGAGATATTTACGTTGGTTTGCAGTCTTTGGTGCGACCTGCTTTTTGCCGGACGGATTGAATCGGGCTTTCAGGAAATAATCTTTAAGGCTGTACGCCCGATCCTCGGCGATCTGTTTGAATGCGTCCCGCAGCTCTTTGTCTGTGAACGTATTTCCTTCACCGAAGAGGTCGCCGAAGTCGCGAAGGATATCTTCGACCGTAGCGATATCGCGCGGGTCACCATCGATCAGCAGCTCATTACCGCGTGCACCGATGTTCACATCCAGGAGCGATTCCAGATATTTGATGTTTTGATCCTGTACGCCGAAAAGCGTGTTGAGGCCCTGAGGTGGCAGCTCGAGTTTTCGCAAATTGCTCAAATTTGATCGTCCAATAAATCGCTAACGCTTAATGACTGAGGCTACTAGAACGTTTTTGCGCTGTCAATACATTCTGTATTGAGCCTGACCGAATCAGGCAACGCTGCTCGTTACCCTGTTGGCATACCACTTGCTCGAGTTGCTGCACCAGTCTGAAAACATTACAGGGTAAGCCGGGGAGTGAAAATGAAATGTTTACGAGGTACATCAGGAATATAAGCAAGCAAGATTGTCCGGTAGTGTTGTCCATCACCGAGCTGCCGGAAGAACAGGTCGTAGAGGCGACGATCCAGCGGAACACCGTTCGCGAGGAAGGATCGGGGGAATCAAGTGAGATCTACGTGCGTGCCCGCGAGATCTACTTTCGAGCGAGGCGGCACAAGCCCGTCCGAGCGGCGAGCATCTTTTAAGGAGGAATTAAAAAATGCCGACAAAGAAAGACGGAACGAGCAAATATACTTCGAAGCAGGAACGAAAGGCCGAGCACATTGAGGAAGGCTACAAAAAGCGTGGTGTCAGTGAGAAGGAGGCCGAGAAACGAGCCTGGGCGACAGTGAATAAGCAGGACGGCGGCGGCAAGAACCCGGGCGGATCCGGCCGCAAGTCATCGAAGAAAAAGTCTTAGAGGTTTTGACGAGATTTGAAAACAGGAAGACGGACTAAATAGTCGTCTTCCTTTTGTTTTTTGGAGGTTTAATGGCTAAGGAGAATACAGAGGTGAGATCGACAAAACGGGCTAACAGCGAAGTCGCCGCCGCCGAGCAAAGCGGCGACCGTCCGAAGGGCCCGATGCCGAAACAGAAGCAGCCCCGGCCGGGAATTGAGAAAAAGATGGAGCCGCGTCCGCAATACGCTGCGCCGAAGTATAAGGGGTCGGGCAAGCTCAAGAACATGGCGGCGATCATTACGGGCGGCGACTCCGGAATCGGCCGAGCCGTCGCGGTGCTTTTCGCCCGGGAAGGAGCCGATGTAGCGATCGTTCATCTTCCGGCCGAAAAAGCCGATGCAAAAGAGACCGTCGCAGCGGTGGAAGCGGAAGGTCGGAAGTGTCTGTCGATCGCCGGCGATGTGAAAGATCCGAAGTTCTGCCAGCGCGCGGTCAGCAAGGCCGCGAAGGAGTTTGGCCGGCTCGACATTCTGGTTAATAACGCAGCATTTCAGATGCATCAGAAGTCGATCGAGGATATTTCTGATGAGCAGTTCGAAGAGACATTCCGTACAAATATTTTCGGATATTTCTATATGGCAAAGGCGGCAGTCAAGCACCTTCCAGAAGGCGGGGTGATCGTTAACTGCGGCTCCATCACCGGTCTGGAAGGAAGCAAGGAGCTGATCGACTACTCGGCAACCAAGGGGGCGATCCACGCCTTTACGAAGGCCCTCGCACAAAGCCTCGTCGAGAAGAAGATACGCGTCAACTGTGTATCTCCCGGTCCAGTCTGGACGCCGCTGAACGTCGCGGACAAGGAGCCTGAGGATGTCGCCCAACACGGTGCGGATACGCCTATGAAGCGGCCTGCGCAGCCGGAGGAGATCGCACCTGCATTCGTATTTTTTGCGTCGAATGCGGATTCGAGCTACATCACGGGCGAGGTCATGACGATACTAGGTGGAGAAACGAGGGCTGCGTAAGTTCAGAGTGCGCGACTTATCGCGTTCACGGGCTGAAGGCCGCACTCAAAACGGGCCGTCTTTGCGAACCAAAGACGGCCTATGTTAATCTTACTGCTTTGTTATTACAGCATTTTCTTATCTATACAGGAGCACTTTAACAAAATGGCCGCTAACAATGGCAACGCACAGATCGGCAAGGTCGTACAGATCATCGGACCGGTCGTCGACGTTGAATTCGAAGATTATTTGCCTTCCATTCACCAAGCTTTAAGAATTACATCTGAAGGATTTGACGTTGAAACCCCGGTCGACGTCGTCGCTGAGGTGCAGCAGCATCTGGGCGAAGGACGCGTTCGCGCGATCTCGATGCTTCCGACCGATGGCATGGTCCGCGGAATGAAAGTCATCGACCTCGGCGGTCCGATCACGGTTCCAGTGGGTGGGGCGACCCTTGGCCGCGTGATGAACGTTATCGGCGACCCGGTCGATGAGCTTGGCCCTGTCGTATCGGACACGCGATACCCGATCCACCGTCACGCACCGTCTTTTGACGAACAGGCGACTCAGCTTGAAATGTTCGAGACCGGTATCAAGGTCATCGATCTAGTTCAGCCGTTCCTTCGCGGAGGAAAGATCGGTCTCTTCGGCGGTGCGGGCGTCGGCAAGACGGTTCTCATCATGGAGCTGATCAACAACGTCGCGAAAGGCCGCGAGGGGTTTTCCGTGTTCGCCGGCGTCGGTGAGCGTACCCGCGAGGGGAATGACCTGCTCCGCGAAATGGTCGAGTCGAAAGTCATCACGTACGGCGACGCCTTCACGCAGAGCATGGAGGAAAACGGGGCGTTCGACCTTTCGAAGGTCGATATGCAGGAGATCAAGAATTCCAAGGTGTCGCTGGTTTACGGGCAGATGACGGAGCCGCCGGGAGCTCGTCTTCGCGTCGCGTTGTCGGGTTTGACCGTCGCCGAGTATTTCCGCGATCAGGGTAACGACGTGCTCTTCTTCGTCGACAACATTTTCCGGTTCACGCAGGCCGGTTCCGAGGTGTCCGCATTGCTTGGCCGTATGCCGTCCGCTGTGGGATACCAGCCGAATCTCGCGACCGAGATGGGCGAGATGCAGGAGCGTATTACATCTACGAAGACCGGAGCTATTACATCCATCCAGGCTGTATACGTTCCCGCGGACGACTACACTGATCCGGCACCGGCGACAACGTTCGCCCACCTCGATGCTGTTACCGCGCTATCACGTCAGATCGTTGAACTTGGAATTTATCCCGCGGTCGACCCGCTCGCTTCGAACTCGCGAATTCTCGATCCGCAGATCGTTGGTGAAGAGCACTACAACACTGCTCAGGAAGTAAAGAGAATACTGCAGCGATACAAGGACCTTCAGGACATTATTGCGATCCTCGGTCTCGATGAGCTCTCGGAAGACGACAAGCTGACCGTTGCCCGTGCACGTAAGATCCAGCGCTTCTTCTCGCAGCCTTTCACGGTCGGCGAGCAATTCACCGGTCTGAAGGGCCAGTATGTGAAGGTCGAAGACACGATCAAGGGCTTTAAGGAAATTCTCGAAGGCAAGTGTGACGATATGCCGGAACAAGCGTTCTACATGGTCGGTACTATCGAACAGGCTCGTGAGAAGGCGAAGAGTATGGCGGCTGCAGCTTAGCAGCAAATCGTTAATGGTGGATGGTGATCGGTGAATGAAGAATGGTCTTCAACTTCACCACTCACCATTCACAATTTACCGTTAAGAAAAAATGTTGAAACTCGAAATAGTGACTCCCGAGAAAAAGGTCTTCGACGACATGGTCGATATGGTCAGCGTGCCGACGGCGTCGGGTGAAGCAGGCATACTACCGAACCATGCTCCGCTGATCTCGGCACTTAAGCCCGGGATTCTCTCTTACTCGATGAAAGGCGCAACCGAACGTCTGGCGATAGGCGGAGGGTTTGTCGAGGTAAGTACGAACAATGTCTCGGTTCTGACCGATACTGCCGAGACAGCGTCCGAAGTAAATGCGGCCGCTGCTCAGGCGGAGCGCGAGGCTGCAGAGAAGGCCCTTGCTGCGAATGCAACCGCGGCGATTGAGGAGACCGAAGCGGAGCGCGAGCGGCTCGATGCCGCGAATGCGCGTCTGCATTTGGCGTCCGGAAGATGAGTTGCGATCGAAGTCAGATATGCGGAACGCCGGTTGCAGCTTTTGCAGCCGGCGTTTGAGTTTCCGGCACAGGGTCGTCCGTCATGATGCAGATAAGAAGCCCTAATCATGCGGGTCAGCGGACCTAAAGGCGAAAAAGCTTTACTCTCGCCGGAGCGCGAACTAATCTACACTTACACGAAATTTCTCGCAGCGTCAGGAAAGAAATGTACTACAAAACTATCGGCGTTTTCTTATTTGTTGTTACCTTTTCGCTCGCGGCCTTCGGCCAGACCAACAGGGTCGAGGGCGTTGTTCAAGACTCTGCAGGGCAACCGGTCGCCGGATCGGTCGTCACTCTAAGGCATAAAACTTCTCGTGCCGAGCGGACCTCGACCACGGACAGCACGGGTCGTTTTTCATTCGACATGCCCTCGGCCGACTCTTATGAGCTGGTAGCGAACGCTCGTGGGTTCGGGTCTGTCACGCGTGACCTGGGTCCCGGGGAGACTTCTGTATCACTCACACTCGAACCTCAGCCGATCAAGGAACAGGTTACGGTTACGGCGACGCGAACCGAGGTCGTCACTACTGAAACTACGGTGCCGGTTAGCGTGGTAGATCGCGAATCGATCGAACGCCAGGGCGTGAATACGGTCGGCGATATCTTTCGAACCCTGCCCGGAACATCGACTACGAACGAGGGTGCATTCCAGGTGCGTCCGCGAATTCGGGGACTGGAGAGCAACCGTGTACTGGTCTTGGTCGATGGCGAACGCTTGAACAACAGCCGAACATCTACCGGTCAATCCGGCATCGAGCTCGGGTTGGTCGACCTTTCCCAAGTCGAAACTGTCGAGGTGGCTCGCGGCAGTGGCTCGGTTCTGTACGGCACGGATGCGTTGGCGGGGACGATCAACATCATCACGCGCGATACCCCCGCAAGACGAGATAAAGGGTTTCGTCTGGGGGCCGTGCTCGACACTTTTTACAGTTCTAATGAGAACGGCCGTCGTGGGAACCTCGCCGTAAACGGATCCAGCAAGTACTTTGCATTCCGCGTCGCGCAGTCACTCGAGCGATTCGACAATTATTTTACCGGTGAGCCGAGTCCGATCGATGTTGCCCGTCTGCGTGCGGACGATCTCCAGATAACAGACGAAGGAGAAGTGCTGAATTCTCAGTCGCACGCCGGCAACAGTCAGGCTACCCTGCGGTTTTTCTTCAACGACACAAATACGCTGAAGCTCAACTATGAGCGGCGTCGTGGCGCGAATATCGGTTCGGCCGGGTTGACCGGTCCGAACACTGGAATACCCGGTCTCGCGGGTGTCTTCAACGCGTATTTCCCATTTAATAACCGTGACCGATTTAATGTCCGTTATGATGTCGCAGCTTTGACCGATAATCTTCAGCGAATAACCGTCAAGGCTTTCTACCAAACGCAGTATCGCAACTTTACGAATAGTGTCACGGTGCCGCCGGTGCTGCCCTTTTTCCCCGGCGTGTACCAGTTCTCCGAGACCGTGACGGACACAAAGACGACGGGCTTCGACTTACAGTCGGACTGGGTTTTCGGCCGGCACAACGTGATCGCGGGGGCCAGCTACTTCAACGACGACAATTCGGATCGGCGCTTTATCATTTCATCTACGACGCCTTTCTCTTCAAACCGGACGATCCGTCACGGGCGAAGCGTGCCCAACGCGTCGCTTTCAAACATAGGCCTTTTCGCACAGGATGAGTTTCGTGTCACGGGCCGGCTCAAACTTGTCGGTGGCATACGGTTCGATCGGTTCAAGACAGTTTCGGAGCAGACCGAAAACTTCGCTGTCGATCCTCGATTGCCGGTATCGGACGTGGAGCTTCTTGGGCTCACGGGTCTAAACGCCGGGCTCGACGTGAATAATACGGCTTTAACCGGTGACTTCGGTGCCATCTATCGGCTGACGAGAAATGTGAACCTATCGGCTCGAATCGGTCGATCGTTCCGGACGCCAAATATCTCCGAGCGTTTCTTCACGGACACGCCATCGGCCGAGGGCTATCAGGTCGGGAATCCGGCTCTTGTTCCTGAGACCGGCATAAACTTCGACACGAGCGTAAAGATCTCGACTAACCGGTTCCGAGCTTCGGCGACGTATTTTAACAACTACTACAAGAACTTTTTGACAACCGTTGCTGCGTGCGACGAGTCGGTCGTCCCCTGCAGGCCGATCGTGCTGGTGAATCCCGCGCCGCGGCCTGGCACTCAGGTATACCAGGTCCGAAACATTCGTACGGCGCGGATACAGGGATTCGAGGGCGAGTTGGAGATGCCGTTCAAGATCAGTCTCGGATACCTTACGCCCTACGGTAACTTCAGCTATCTCAGAGGCGACGATGTCGATCAAGACCAGCCTCTTGATTTCATCAGCCCATTTCGCACGAACGCCGGCTTCCGCTGGCAGAATTTTGGGAAGAATTACTACTTCGATTACAACGTCCGGATAGTCGGGAAGCAGAACCGCCTGTCTTCGGCTTACCTCATACCCGTGAATGACGGGCCGGAGCCGGGTTTCGTGACGCACAATATCGGGGGCGGGTACTATCTTCGGCGGGAACGATTCAACTTCAATATCAATTTGGGGGTTTCGAATCTGCTCGATCGTTACTACAGCGAGCAGTTCACATTTGCCCCGGCCCGCGGGCGTTCACTCACGATCGGAACGACTATCGAGATCAAATAGTTGACAGCGTTTTATTTCTGACGAACGAAGGCCGCGACCTCTACGGGGAGCGGCCTTCGTCAATGCCCGCCCATCGAAGAATTCCTTGACAATATCGGAATCACGCCTATAATCGCTCCATACTCGTTGACAGATTAGCTGGGTCACTTCGGATAATCACCATATCCTTCCAGCTCAATTTCATCATTTTTCGCAGTACAACCAGACTCCTCCCACGCTTCAAACAGGAGAAAAATACGTTATGTCCAGCCGGCCGACTTGGTTCCGTTTCGTTGCCTCGATCTTAGCCCTTACCTTTGTCAGCGCAATTGCGATTGCAGCCATTGGCCCGAGTTATTATCCGTCGCTGTTCGGGGCTGGAGCACGGTTGGAGGCGCCCCAATCTCAAGCATTAAGTGCTCAAGCCACGATCGGTACCTGCGATACCGCTGGCCCCGTCGAGGTTGAATCGACGGGCGGTACGACAACGCCGACCGCGTACGCGACACTTAACGACGCCTTTCTGGCGATCATTGCCGCGACGCATACGGGATCGATCAACATCGAGATTTGCGGGAACACTACGGAGACGGCCAGTGCGACTTTGACGGCGAGCGGCGAGGGAACTACCTCATATACCGACGTTACGATCCGACCCGTGGGCGGGCCGAGAACAATTGAAGGTACGATCGCGGGCGCCGTCATACGTTTGAACGGCGCTGACAACGTAACGATCGACGGCCGACAGGGCGGAACGGGAACTGCCCGCGACCTTACGGTGCGAAACAACAGTACTGCGAGCGCGACTGGTGCGATCTGGCTAAGCAGCGTCGCCGCCCCAAATGGCGCGAGCAATAATACTATCCGCAATCTGGAGATCGCAGCCGGGCAGACGGCAGACACCGGCACATCCACGACATTCGGGATCGCAATGTCCGGAACGGCTCTCTCGGCAACCTCGAACGGTGTCGATAACGACAATAATTCGTTTATTGCCAACCGCATCGTGCGCGCTCGCTACGGGATAATGACCCGGGGCACGACAACGAATAACAATGTCAGCCCGGTCGTCACCGATAACATCGTCGGGCCATCCTCGTTTGGCCCTGATGAGATAGGCAAGGTCGGTATCTACATGCAGGCAGATACTGGTGCACTGGTTTCTCGAAATGTTGTTCAGTTTGTCGGTGGTGATCTTGCAAACACCACGGCTGGAACAGACCGTTGCGGAATCTGTATCGGAAACGAAAATTGGGGCCAAGCGGAATCTACGACAATAACAAGTGGCGACTATACGGTAACGCGGAATATTGTTCACGATGTCGTTGAGGAGCGCACATTTTCCGCCGTCGGTATTCGGTTGGGCACTACGCGAAGCGGCGTCGCCACAAATAATCTAGTCGCAAATAATTTTGTTTATAACATACGAGCCAATTCGACGAGTCCGGATCAGGTGGCCGGCATTGGTTACGCCGCGGGTCATACCGACAGTATCGTCTTCAACTCGATCAGCCTGACCGGCGATATGGATCCGCTGGGCGCGGAAGCGTCGACAATTTATGGTAATGGTATTCGCGTTTCTACTGTCAACGGGAGCAATAATGCGAATCTCACGCTGATGAACAACAGCGTGTTCATGGATGTCAATTCCGACACCGCCACAAACCACTATTATGCGATCACGCTGCCCGCTGCCGCGTATTCCTTCGGCACAGGTGCATTAAACAACAACAACTATTACGTAAACCTTGCAAATCCTCAGATGCAGACCGGGGGATCCGGTGTAACAGCGGGGAACACTCCTGGAACGGAGTATGCGACTCTTGTTGACTGGAAGGCCGTGTTTACGGGCGACACAAATTCTATTCAGGCAAACCCGCTCTACTTTGAAAATACCAGTGATCTTCACATACATACGAACTCGCCAAATGTTGACGCGGGAGTAGCTGTAACAGGGATTACGAACGATATTGATGGGCAGACACGTCCTAACGGAGCGGCTCCAGATATCGGCGCCGACGAGGCGTTTGTCGCCTCCGGGAGTCTGCAGCTGAGTTCTGCAACGTACAGCGTTTTTGAAAGGGATCTGTCTATAACCATAACTGTCACGCGTACCGGGGGCTCGAACGGCGCCGTTACCGTCGATTATGCTTCTGTCGCCGGCGGCACTGCCACCGGAGGAGCTTCATGCACAGCCGGCGTAGATTATGTTAATGCGTCGGGTACGCTTAGCTGGGCTGACCTGGAGGCGGGGTCAAAGACTTTTGTCGTGACTGTCTGCACGGACGCACTTTCGGAACCGAACGAAACGGTTAATCTGGCGCTTTCTAACGCGACGGGTGGGGCCACGGTCGGTACACCGGGTGCGGCTGTACTGACGATTTCGAATTCAACAATATTTGGAAGTTCGGTTAGTGTCGGCTCCGGCGAAGCGATAACTTCGCTCACGAACCCAGGTGGCCTGTTCGAGCAGATAAATACCGGGGCGTTGTCCGCGAACATGACCGTTAGTGTCACGTCCGATCTGTCGGCCGAATCCGGTGCTATCAGGCTGAACCAGTTTGGTGGCGGCTTCACCTTGACGATCAATCCAGCTGGCGGAGCTCGAACTATTTCGGGCGCGTCGGCTGCGAACTGCCTGATCGACCTGAACGGTGCAGATGGTGTAACGATCGACGGCCTCAATACCGGCGGTAATTCGTTGACCATCCGGAATACGGACAATACGCGGCCTACGGTGTGCTTCCGAAATGATGCCTCTTCAAACGCGGTCCGAAATTCGACGATCGAAGGTGGAAACACGACGACCGCGTTTGCAACGGCCGGTGTCGTGTCGCTCTTCGACGGGGCGGCGACAGGTAATGACAACAATACGATCACGGCAAACGTGATCCGCGACCGTACCGACGCTGCTGCTCTGCCGTCACGTCTCATCTTTTCAGACGGGCTGTCGGCTTCGGTCACACACACGGGCACGGTGGTTTCGAACAATCAGCTGAAGAATTTCACCAGTACCGCAATTCAATTCACTTCAACAGGAAACGAAAATACGACGATCACTGGCAACACGATCTTCGAGGAAACGGAGAGAACGACCGCCCTTGTGGGGATCGACTTCAGTTCTCTTGGAACGAACACGGTTTCGCAAAATACGGTCCGCGATCTGAACACGAGTTCGACCGTGACCGCGATGACGTTCGATGATGCTGTGGATACGACGGTGAGCCGGAACCATATCCACTCGATACCCAGTACCTCAGGTTCTGGCAGCACTTTGATAGGGATTGACTATGAAGGTTCGAGTACGCTTGCAGGCGTAGGCGTGACCGTCGTGAACAACATGATATCAATCGTTCCGGCCTTCTCGAATGACCAGATAATCCGGGGCCTAAATGACGACGGATTTGGTGGAACGTTCAGCGCATACTACAACACAGTTCTTGTTGGTGGCACTAATACCGGCACGGACGATAGTTGGGCGTGCGTGAGAGAAACGGGTGCACCTACGACGCACACGCTGATCGATAATATTTGTTTCAACAATCGAACCGGCGGCACCGGTGACCATTTTGCTGTCGGCGACCAGTCCAACGGCACCGGTACGTACACATCCAACTACAACATTTTCGTCGGTACCGGTACCGCGGCTGCCGCGAGCTACTTTGACAAGGGAACAAGCATAACCGGAACGCCCGTTGATTTTGTTACCTGGCAGGCCGGCACGCGCGATGCAAACTCGCAGGCCAGCAATCCGGGCGGTGACTACACCGTCGCCAACATGTTCGTTTCAGCGGTCGATCTGCATCTGAATACGGCCGGCACCAATCCGGCTTCCAATGCGGGCACTCCGGTCGCAGGGATCACAACGGATTTCGATAACAACACCAGATCCGGAACGACGCCGGAGATCGGTGCCGACGAGATCGCGGTCGCCAACACGCCGCCCACGATAATGGCGGCGGCTGGAGTATCGCGACAGCAAGGCTCGACCGGATCCAATTCGACGATCGCAAACGTGACCGATGCGGAAAGTGGTAACGGTGCGGTAACGGTTACCGTTACGACCGCAAATCCATCGAATGGTGTGACGATATCTAATATCGTAAACACGGGCGGGGTCATAACCGCGGACATCGTTGCCGCGTGCGGTGCGACGAATGCCAGTTTCACGCTTCAGGCGAGCGACGGCGCCTTGACGGCGACTGATACGCTGAACGTGTCGGTGACGCCTAACACGCCGCCAACCCTGACTTACGCGAACGCGACGGTCTCCAGCGGCGGATCCACCATGGTAAGCCCCGCGACCGGACCAGCAGACAACGGAACGATTCCGATGATCGCAGTACAGTCAGCAGGCACGTACACCGGAATGATCTCCGTAAATAACACAACAGGCGTCGTTTCGATCAGTAATGCCGCTCCGGTTGGAATGCACACGATCACAATCCGTGCGACCGACAATTGCGGAAGCTTTACCGACGCTACATTCACATTGAATGTTCAGAAAGCGGCGGGTGGCCCTGTAACCGTCACGGCAACTGCCGGAACTCCCGGACCGACCGACTACCCGACGCTCAAGGATGCGATCGACGCGATCAACGCGGGTACTCATCAGGGTGTCATAACTGTCGACGTTGTCGCGAGCACAACCGAAACAGCGACATCTGTTCTAAACAGTAGCGGTGCCGGTTCGGCGTTGTATACATCGATCGTCATCCGTCCTGTCAACGATGGTGTTTCCGTTGCGGGACCCAGTCTTCAGGGCCGAGGGCTCATAGAGCTCAATGGAGCGGACAACGTCACGATCGACGGCGATAACCCGAACACGATGGGTACGAACCGCAATTTGACGATCCAGAATACGGCCGCGAACACAGTGACATTCACGTCGGTGATCCGTATCGCAGTTGCCACGACACTCGTCAACACTGCGGATAACAACATAATCCGAAACCTGCATGTTCTCGGCAGTGCAACCGGACGAAACATCGGCACGGCAACCACAACGACCGGATCCGAAAACACTACTTTCGGAATCTTCTTTGGGCCCGGTGCGTCTACGACGGTCGCGACAAATCCTCCTGCGGCTGTGACCTCCGTTTTAACCGGCATAGGCGCGGGAGCGACGGCGAGCAACCTGCTTGTCGCCAACAACAATGTTCAGACCGCGGCACGCGCCATCTCGATCAACGGTTCGGCGACGACGGTTCTTCCCGGCCTCCAGATACTGAATAATTCCGTCGGGAACGTGACGGCAGGGGAAACCGACCAGGTAACCGCGATAGGTATAACGGCACAGGGTTCAACCGACGCCGTTATCTCTGGTAACACGGTCTGGGTCGAAGGTTACGTGGCTTCGAGCGCTGCCGGTCATGGTATCAACGTGGGCGTTAACAGCGCCAACATCTCCGGGGCGACGGTCGAGAACAATAAGGTCAACCGCGTACGGAATAACAATCCGGCCACCTGGAGCGCATTCGGTATCAACCTGGGAGGCGGCTCTAACCATGTCGTCCGCAACAATTTCGTTTCAGGAGTTCTAAATAGTCAGGCGGCTGGAACCGGCGGATTTGGAGTAACGTTTGGTGCGTTCGGTATCCGTATCGCAAGCGGAACGGGACACGATGTCTTCCATAACTCTGTCCACCTTTACGGGGCAATGCCAGGGGCTGTCAATACGAACCTAACTGCCTCATTCATTATGACGGCTGCCACGCAGACTGGAGTCGACGTCCGGAATAACATTTTCTCGAATCAGATCACAGGCGGTAACCCGGCGACGCCGGGCACCCGTCACGTAGCGGTATACCTCCCCTCCGGAGCGACCGCCACGATGAATCTTACTATCAACAACAACGCATACTTCGTGAGTTCGGATCCTCTGGCCCGTCTCGCTCAGGTAGGTACTGTATTCGGTGCGGGCGAGTATCCCGTCGCGGACTTTGACCCGACGGCGACTACCCCGGCGACGAACTTCAGGGCCTACACAAGTACGTTGTCAGCGGGTGGGACGAACGATAACGCGTCGTTCGCGACGAGCAGCCCGCCACCGTTCACTTCCAACACAGATCTGCATATTCCAGCGGGAACGGCGACCAGACTTGAATCAGGCGGCGCGGCAGTTGGCGTGACAACCGATATCGACGCGGAAATGAGAAATGCCACGACGCCGGACATCGGGGCCGACGAGTTTGCAGGTAATCCGCCTCCCGCTAATGACCTGGCGGCTGCAGCATTTGTCGTTCCCGCAAACGGTTCGATCATCCCGACAGGATCGCTCACTCCCCAGGCGAGATTTATCAATAACGGTACCGCAACGCAAACGAACGTTACGGTTCGCTTCCGAATCATCGACTCGTCGATGATGACGATATACAACGAGACGGCGATCATCCCAAGCATCGCACCGCTTCAGGTCGTCACCGTAACCTTCCCGATGACTACGATCTCAAATCCCGGTGCGTACACGATGCAGGCTTCTGTGGAACTGGCCGGAGATCAGGATACGAGCAACGATACGATCAGCGGCACGTTCAACACGGTCGTCCCGATCAGCGGCACGGTTAGTGTCGGTACCGGTCAGACCTACACGTCACTGACCAATCCGGGCGGAATATTCGACGCTCTCAACATCGCCGGTATATCGAGCAACGTGGTGATCAACATTACCTCGGACTTGACTGCCGAGACCGGCGCGGTTCAGCTGAACGAGTTTGCGAGCCCGTTTACAATTACGATCAAACCAAGCGGCGCGGCCCGTACGGTTTCAGGCACCAGCAGCGCGACCACGGGTTTGATCGGATTCAACGCCGCTGATAGGGTAACGATCGACGGCTCTTTGTCCGGCGGAACAGATCGCAGCTTGACGGTTCAAAGCGGTAATACTGCAACCACGGGCGGAGGCATTTACTTTGCTTCCGTGGGAACTAACGGCTCGACCGATAATACAGTCAAGAATGTGAACGTTTGGGGCGCAGGCGCTACTACCGGAACATTGCTCGGTATTACGTTCGCTTCGAATACATTTGGAGCGCTGGGCTCGAATCACGATAACAACCGCATCGAAAATAACGATATTCGGGGCACGTTCTACGGTATTGCTGTGCTGGGAGAAAGCGCAGCAAATCGGAACACCGGAACGGTTATCACGAAGAACGTAATGCCGGCCACTGGTGCCGGCGGTATCGGCCGCGTGGGCGTCTATCTATTCAACGATGATGGAGCGCAAATCACCGAAAACACCATCGCAAGTGTTTCGTCGGGAAGCGCGGTCGACTGTATCGGTCTTGCCATCGGTAACCAGAACATCACCCTGAATCCCGCAACAGGTGAAATAACCAACGCGACGATAGCGAGAAACTCGATCGGTGTAGTCAATAACACGGCTTCGAACTCGTCGGTTGGAATCGTTCTGGCGTCCGGTGCGACAGGCACGAATAACGTTGTCAACAATATGGTCAGCGGTGTAATCGGCAACGCCGATGTCGTGAGTGCGGCCACCAACGATGTGGTTGCCGGCATCATGATTATCCCGCGTGCCGGCGCGACGCAGAATGTCTATCACAACTCTGTTTCGATGACCGGCGATCGTGGCGCGACTAACAACCAGGCGCCGAGCTTTGCTCTGGCGATCACGGCAGATCAGCCGACAAATGTCGTCAATAACATCCTGGTTAACTCTCAGACTCGCGGTGGGACCGGCGGCGGCGGCGAAAGCTACGCGATCGGATTCGACGGCCCTGCGGCCAACGCGAATCTGACGTCGAATTTCAACGATCTCTTTGTTTCCGGGGCACAGGGTCAAGTCGGTATCACGGGCGATCTAACAACTGCCGCGCAGACACCGACGGCTGGAACCGGGACAAATCAGCCGACCCTCGCCGCCTGGCAGATGGCAACAGCCGAAGATGCAAATTCGTTGTCGGTCGATCCGCAGTTTGTATCGGCTACCGACCTTCACCTGCAGGTGTCGAGCCCAATGATCGACGCAGGAACGAATGTCGGCGTCACTACCGATTTTGACGGCGAGACTCGTGTTCCGCCGGTCGACATCGGAGCGGACGAGATTGCTGGCGGCGGTAATCCGGGCGCACTGCGGTTCAGCAATGCGACATACTCCGGCGGCGAAGGCGCTAGTCCGTTCACGGTCACCGTCACGAGAACCGGCGGGACCGCCGGTACCGTTACGGTACAGTACGCCACTAGTAACGGCACGGCGACAGGCGGTGCAAGCTGTACGGCTGGCATCGACTACATCAGTACGAGCGGGACGCTGACTTTCGTTGACGGTGACACGAGCGAGACCTTCAATGTGATCATCTGCAACGACACGATCGACGAGCCTAATGAGACGATCAACTACACGTTGAGTAATCCGACGGGTGGAGCGGTACTCGGGACGCCTTCGACAGCGGTGCAGACGATCGTCGACGACGACGCCGGGCCGCTCGGATCCTTCTCGATCAATGACGTCCGGATCAAAGAAGGTAACGCTGGTGCCGTGAATGCGGTCTTCACCGTGAGCTACACCGGGCCGGTCGTGCCGGTTTCGGTTCAGTATGCGACGGCGAACGGAACGGCGATCGCAGGGATCGATTACCTCGCGACTAGCGGCACCTTGACGTTCAACCCATTAACACCCGAAGGTCTTCCCGCTCCGCAGACCCAGACGGTAACCGTTGTTATCAACAGCGACATCACGAAGGAGGCGAACGAGACCTTCTTCGTCAATCTGAGCAACCCGACGAATGCCACGATAGCTGACGGCCAGGGTGTCGGGATCATAATCGATGAAGATCGGGCATACGTCGCGGACTTCGATCTCGATAAGGTGTCCGACTTCGGCGTCTACCGTCCAAGCGAGGGCCGATGGTATGTCTTGCGGTCCGCGGATGCAGTACCCGAGATCGTTGACTTCGGACTGAGTAGTGACGTTGCAGTACCAGGTGACTATGACGGTGACGGTATCGCGGATTACGCCGTGTTTAGACCTTCCACCGGCGAGTGGTACCGAATCCTCAGCGCAACTGCCAGTAAGGTCGTCAGTAGTTGGGGGGTGACTGGCGACAAACCGGTCCAGGGTGATTACGATGGCGATGGGAAGACGGATCTCGCGGTCTTCCGTCCGTCAACCGGCTTCTGGTGGATACTCCGCAGCTCGAACGGCTCAAGCTTTGCCGCACCGTTCGGCATCAGTACCGACCGTCCGGTCCAGGGTGATTACGATGGCGATGCTAAGACCGACCTGGCGGTGTATCGCGACGGTGCCTGGTACATTGCGCGAAGCTCCGACGGAGCTGTTCAAAGTGCAAACTGGGGCCTTGCGTCTGACAAACCCGTATCCGGCGACTTCGACGGCGACGGCAAGTTTGATCTTGCGATCTATCGGGACGGGGCGTGGTGGACGTTGAATTCGTTGACCAACACCTCGACTGTGGTTGCGTTGGGTCTCTCGACCGATATACCGGCCCCGGCGGATTACGACGGAGACGGAACTACGGACCGGGCGGTATTCAGACCGTCCACCGGAGACTGGTATGTTCTGAGGAGCTCGAACGGTGCATTAACGGGCGTTCACTGGGGTAGCAGCGGTGATGTGCCGGTTCCCAGCGCATACATACCGCAATAACTCTGCCGACCGGTATGAAGGGGATTCCGATCTTCATCATCCCGGCCGCATCAGATTTCAAAGAGGAAAGAGGCAGGCGAACCGTCGGCCTCTTTTCGTTGTCGGATTAAGTTGCAACCCGCTGTCATCGCACCTCATAACAAAGAAAGAATACAAAAAAGAGGCTGTCTTTCGAACAGCCCCTTCTTTCGTTCAGTTACACAGAGATCGCTTACGAACTAGCGATAGATATGCTCGCCACGATAATTCGTCCGCCACTCGTTCTCGAAGTAATCAGCGTCATCATCCGAGCGTGGCGTAACGCCGAGAACGGTACCGCCTTCACGAATGCCCGTTTCGTATTCCTTCGCTCGATCCTCGGGGATTCCCCAACCGATCAATGCACCGACCAAGCCGCCGGTCAAACCGCCGGCACCGGCTCCGGCTAATGCTGCCGCGATCGGTCCCCATACGACGAGGCCAAGACCCGGCAGGAGGACATTAGTTCCGATCGCCGAGATTCCGCCAATGATCGCACCGAGGGTTCCACCGATGGCTCCGCCGGTTCCCATACCCTCGAGCGCTTTATTGTCATCGAGAGCTGAATCGCCGTCAGAATAATACTTCTTGCGGGTTTCGTCGGACATCAAAACGTTGATGTCATCATCTGAGTATCCCCGGTCACGTAAGCTGCGATATGCGCCTTCGGTACTGTCGCGATCACGAAACATTCCCGTAAGTATCCTTCTGTCTTCCGAGCGAGATGTAGCCTGATTATTCATATTAATTCCCCTTCAGCTTTTCTGGATTTAGCTTTCGCTATGTGGTTACAAGGTGCAATCGTTGTGCCCTACGACAGTGATTTGACAAGGTTGTTTGTTTTCAACAAAAAGGGGTGTTTCTTCGGAGAATAGGTCGAACATCAATGTCTTGTTTTCGAACGGTCGATGTAATTGTAAGAACGCAAAAAAGGCTCGCCGTGAAGCGAGCCTTTCAGCGCCCAATCGGCGTTACGTTACTTAGGTCGCGTGGCGGTGAAGGGAAGAGAGCCAAAGCCGCCCCCGGTGAGCGTTCCCGTTATCTTATCGCCGTCAACCGTGCCCTCGACGACGAACTCCATCGGCTGGCCCTGCACATCGGCCTTCAGAGTCGCCGTGATAGCTTTGCCATTCACCTTGCCGGCTTCGAAAACGGCATTACCGACCATCGAGGTGCTCGTGCCCGAGAACGTGCCGCCTTCCTGCTTCAGATCGACCGCAAGCTCGACCGGCTGTCCCGGGGCATCAACCACCCACGTCCACTTGCCGGCAACCGCTGCACCCGGGCCGCTGGCCCCGTCAACTTTCTTCATGGGCAGTGAAACCGTTTTCGGATCGACCGTCATCTCAGTGAGCCGCTTCGTCACCTCGGGTGTCATCGACTCCTGATACCTTCCACCGATATGCTTGGCGAGAAACTTCTCGGCGGCGGCGAACAGAGCCATATTGTTCACCGGGCGCTGAAATCCATGGCCCTCGTCGTTTGCCAGCAAATACTGAACGGGATAGTTGCGCTCCCGCAGAGCGACCACGATCTGATCCGACTCTGCTTTCTTCACACGCGGATCGTTCGCGCCCTGAACCACCATAAGCGGAGTCTTAATCTTCGCGACGTGATTTAACGGGGATTGGCGTTCCAACTGGGCCTTGCCTTCGGGAGTATTCGGGTCGCCCATGCGTTTGTGAAACAGCGTCCGTATCTGTTCCCAGTACGGCGGGATCGAACCGAGCAGCGTATTGAGGTTCGACGGAGCAACGATCGCCACCGCCGCGGCGTACAGGTCGGGAGTGAATGTAACCCCCGCCAGCGTTGCATAACCCCCGTAGCTTCCGCCCATTATCGCGACGCGTTTCGGATCGGCGATTCCCTGGTCGATGAGGTACTTGACGCCCCAGGTAAGGTCGTCCTGCATTTTGTCCCCCCACTGGCCATTGCCCGCGTCGAGAAACTTCTTTCCATAACCTGTCGAGCCGCGGAAGTTCGGGTTTAATACCGCGTATCCGCGATTCGCGAGGAACTGGGCCATGGAGTTAAATCCCCAATTATCCCGGGCCCAGGGGCCACCATGCGGAACTACGACCAGCGGCAGATTCTTCTCCGGCAAGCCCTTAGGCAGCGTGAGATACGCTGGCACCTCGAGCCCGTCAGACGATTTGTACCTGATAGCCCTAACCGGGGAAAGGGCCTTCCGGTCGAGCTTTTCACGGACCTGATAAAGAGTCGACAGGTTCTTTGTCTTCCGGTCGAAGACCCATACCGTACCCGGATCCACATCACTGTAGGTAGAGACGATGAACTTAGTTTCGTCTCTTGTGCTCGAGCCGAAGGCGATCTCGCGATCACCCAGGTTCTTCTTCAGCCGGTTGTAGTCACTCTCGAATTCCTTATCCTTCCAATGGATCCGTGACTTGTCATCGGTGTAACTCGTGCCGATCAATTCATCAGAAAGATCAGAGAAGATCGCATTCCCAAAGTCGACGCGCTTGTTCGGATCCTCTTCGACGAATTCTTCCTTTCCCGTCGCCGGATCGAAAAGCACGAGTTGGGTAAGATCGCGGTTCCCTTTGTTCGACGCCATATAGACGCGTTTGTCGTCTTTGTGGAATCGGATCAGCGTACAAGTTTCAAATACGCCGCAGCTGTAAACCGGCGTGAACTTTTCGCCGTCGACACGGAGGATCTCAGTGTCGCCGTTCGGCGCCGAGCGTGCGGCCAAACGCGGCTTGTCCTTGTTGTCGAAGATCCAGTATGTAAGACGGTCCTTATTCTCGCGGACGAGGGTTTTGGTGCCGGTCGAGATTTGGACCTTGTACAGATCGTGCCATGCCTTGTCACGTTCGTTGATGCCGATGTAGATAAAATCAGGCTCTGATTCCGGAACGCCGTACAGGACCGTTCGGACCCCGGTGGCGTTGGTCAAATTGGTTGGCGCCGGAACTTTGGATCCTTCGGCGGGGGACGCAGATGGATCTACCGAGTAGGCATTGAAGTTTTCATCCCCATCGTTGTCTTTAACGAACAGGATCCGTTTACTGTCACGGCTCCAGAAGTAACCCGCGATCGGACGTTTCTTTTCCGCGGTCAGCGGCCGGGCCTTTTCGAACGGCTCGTCTACGCCCTTAACCCAGATATTCCGAACGTCGTCGAGCGGTTTGATGAACGAAATGTACTTCCCGTCGGGCGATATTTGAGCACCGGCGTACTCGGGATTGCCAAAAAATATCTCGCGGTCGATCAGTGGCGGCTGCTGCGCAACAGCTACGGCCGAAAACAGAAAGACGACGGACAGGATCAAAGCAGTCAACTTAAATATTCTCATAATGGTTTTGGTGTATTTGCCGGTCTTACGCCGGGCCAAGTGGTAATGTTCTAGTAAATATCGCCGCTCCAGGCTTTTCTGCGGAACTTACTTTCGGACCAAAAGCCTTTGATAAGCTCGATCTCGGCCGGTCTGTCTTGCTTCCGCACCACTGAGACGACGTCGTACCGATATTGCATCTCCTGAAGACGAAATATCCGACGATAGATTCGAGCCGTTCGCGTAATCTGTCGTTGCTTGCGCAAATTCACGGCAGCGATCGGTGCCGCAAAATCACGGGACGCTTTTGTTTTGACTTCAACGAAACAAAGGACATCTCCCTCCAGTGCAACAATGTCGATCTCACCTGTCACCGCAACCCCGCGCGTGTTCCGGCCGATCGGAACTTTGAAATTCGAAAGCACAAGCCTGTAGCCATTTGCTTCCAGATACTCGGCGGCGAGCCGCTCGCCGAGGGTCCCGGTCTCGCTTGTTGGCCGGAGCCTCGGACGTATATCCTGTTTCAGAATCGACAGAATCTCAGTCATTTCAGGAAGTAGGGTGATCGATGGTCTCAAATT
>DASUSJ010000364.1:0-9576 GCA_036375155.1 Pyrinomonadaceae bacterium | reverse complement strand
ATTTGAGGCTGAGATCGATCGTAGTGCGCCGCCGGAGTTGCGAAGGGATACGGGAGAGACACAGGCAAGCGGAGGACAGTTGACCCTGGAAACCGTCAGCCAGCCGCTGGTGCACCCGACCTCAAGCGCCGAGTACCTTGTAAGAGAATTTAGGAGCCACCAGGGCATCGGGTTAGGTGTTTTGGCCGCGCTTATCGTCGTTGTAGTAGCCGCCACTTACTTTTATTATTCGGAGGCGGGCGGGGCAACGATCAAGTCGATGGCTGTTTTACCGTTGCGGCCGCTGACACCGGACGAGAGCAGCAGGGCCCTCGGTCTGGGTTTGACTGACACGTTGATCATGAAGATCGGCGGCCTGCGGCAGATCACGGTGCGGCCCATTAGCGCCGTCACGCCGTTCGCCGATGCGCCGCAGGACGCTCTCGAGATCGGCAAGAAATTAACGGTTGACGCCGTTCTCGAAGGTACGATCCAAAACTTCGAAGGGCGGGTCCGCTTCAACGTTCGCCTGCTTCGGGTGAAAAACGGTGAGCAGATCTGGGCCGAGCAGTTCGAGGGCGACGCGGCGCAGATCTTTGATCTGCAGGACCGTTTGACCGCTCACACGGCAGAGGCCCTGAGGTTGAAATTGGGGGCGAGCGAGAACGAGCGGATCGCGAAACGTTTTACAAATAATGCCGCCGCCCTCGACGCGTATTTGAAAGGGCGGTATTTTTCCAATCGCCGCACAGTTGGCGATCTGAGGCTAGCGATCGGGTTTTTCAACGAGGCTATTTCCAAAGACGCTAATTACGCACTGGCGTACGCAGGCCTCGCGGACGCGTACAGCTTGCTCGCAGATTACAACGGTGCGCGTCCTGCCGAAGCATATCCCAAAGCAAAGGACGCGGCGACGAAAGCCCTCGAGCTTGACGACGGACTGGCGGAGGCCCACACCTCGGCCGCTTACGTCAAGATGTACTACTACCGGGATTGGCAGGGAGCGGAAGACGGGTACCGACGAGCACTTGCGCTCAATCCTAATTACGCGACGGCGCGCCAATGGTATGCAGAATATCTGACGGCGATGGGGAGGTTCGACGAAGCTCTCGAAGAAACTCGCCGAGCGAAAGAAATAGACCCACTCTCGCCGATCATCAACGCGGGCGAAGTCTGGACGCTCTACTTAGCGCGGCGTTATGACGAAGCGATCGAGCGCGGGCGCCGAATTGCCGAATTGAATCCGCATTTCGTGGAAGTTCATGAATATCTCAAACGATGCTATGACCAGAAAGGAATGTATGCCGAAGCAATAACCGCCCGGCAGATGCGTCGTAAATTGGCCGGACTGGACGCGACGGAAACGCCGATCTTGAAGCAAGCCGCTGCGGCCGACAATCCGAAAGCTTACTGGGAGAAGAGACTGGAACAGGAGATCGAAGAAGGCCGCGGGGAGTTGCCGGAATATTTTAATATGGCGGAGATCTACGCCCAACTCGGCGAAAAAGATCTGGCCTTTGAGCAGCTGGAAAACGCGGTAAAGGATCGCGATTATGAGGTGATGTATCTGCGCGTCGCACCGAATCTTGATCCGCTGCGGGCGGACCCGAGATTCGCCGATATTCTGCGGCGAGTCGGTCTATTGTTTTGAGGCATCTGATCGGTCGCCGGGTGACGGGCAAGTCGGGTAGTGATCGTTCCGGCCGGCTCGAACATGTAGATATCCCCGCCCGGAAAATCCCGAGCTGTTTAGCGCTTCGTCACCACTCGGGAAAAGCGTCCGCACCCGTATTATCGGCGTCGGCGTCGATCGGATAGTTTCGAAGTTGGGGTCTTCATTCGAGCGGTTGGTGAGTCCGGTCGGCCGCGGTAAATCCCTGATCTTCTAAAGCATCCGCCGATTTCAACTTCGTTCTCGCGTTTACGGGTAAGGTAGAAAAAAACGTCTGACCATAACAGAATCGAGACGTAGGGATGAGAATACGAATCGCGAAAGAGCACCGTGAGCATGCCGGCCACCGCTTCAGACGTCTGCCTCGTCAACGAAGCCTGAGGCCAGGCTTGGCCGCACAGACGAATGAAAAGCAGGGCGGATGAAACCTTCGGATAGATGGCAAGAAGTAAAGGAAATCCTCCACGCCGCGCTCGAAGTGTCTCCGGCCGAGCGCGGCGCTTTCCTCGATAAAAAGTGTGGTGCCGACGTCGACCTGCGGCGCGAGATCGAATCCTTGATCGCCGCACATGCGAAGGCTGCTGAAAGATTCGAATCCCCGGCAATCGAGAAGATGGCCGCGGTTGTTTCCGACGAGCTGGCCGACAAAGTGGTTGGGAGGTCGCTGGGACATTACGAAATTGTCAAGAAAATCGGAGCCGGCGGTATGGGCGAAATATATCTCGCTCATGACGCTCGTCTCGGTCGAAAAGTCGCACTGAAACTTCTACCGGTGGCCTTCACGCAGGATCTCTACCGCCTACGCCGTTTTCAGCAGGAAGCCCGTGCCGCCTCTGCTCTTAACCACCCCAACATCCTAACGGTACATGAGATCGGGAACGTAGACCAAGTAAATTACATAGCTACCGAGTTCGTCGATGGAGAGACGATTCGTGAACGCATAAATCACACTCCGTTAAAGCTCCTGGAAGCTCTAGACATCGCGACGCAGGCGACAAGTGCCCTGGCGACGGCGCACGAGGCCGGCATAGTTCACCGGGACCTAAAGCCCGAGAACATCATGCTCCGCCGTGATGGCATCGTTAAGGTCCTCGACTTCGGTCTTGCAAAGCTAGCCGAGCGGCCCGGGATAGATCCGGAAGCGTCAACTATGGTCAACACCGGCGAAGGGATCGTGATGGGCACTGCGCAGTATCTATCGCCGGAACAGGCCCGCGGGCTTAAAGTTGACGGTCGGACGGACATTTGGAGTCTCTCCGTAGTGCTCTACGAAATGCTCGCGGACAGGGCACCGTTCACCGGAGCGACCTCGAGCGACGTGATAGCTTCCATCCTCGAACGCGAGCCTCCACCGCTTGCGCGTTATGCTGGGGACGTACCACGCCACATACAACGGATCATCACCAAAGGCCTGGCAAAAGACCGTGAAAAAAGGTATCAGTCGGTTAAGGATCTGCTCATTGATCTAAAAAACCTGCGTGATGAGTTACAGTTTGAGGCCAAGCTGGAACAGTCCGTGCAACCGGCGGTGACTGGCGAGACCAGGACGGGACGAATTTCTATCGTCGAGGTAACCGATGAACCGGTAATCCGGACCTCCGAACTTACCGGATCACAGCCGACATCGAGTGCTGAATATATCGTCAATCAGATCAAACTGCATAGAAAACGTCTTACGGTCGCAGCGGCCGCGTTCCTTGCTGTCCTTGCCGGGGTGACCTACGGGGGTATTCGGCTGTACAGCTCCTACTTGCAGAGGGATTCGTCGAAGCAGCCGACCGCACCGTTACAAACGATGAAGATCGCGAGGTTGACGAGCAGCGGAAAAGCTTCTCAGGCAGTTATTTCGCCCGACGGACGGTATGTCGTTCATGTATCGAGTGAAGACGGCCAGCAACACCTCCGAGTAAGGCAAGTGAATACAAGCAGCGACGTGCAGATCGTACCGCCTGCGGACGTTCGATACACGGGTTTAAGCTTTTCGCGCGACGGCGATTATATTTTCTATGTCGTTTCGGACAAGAACAATTCCCAAACAAGCCTTCATCAGGTTTCCGTTATTGGTGGTACATCACGGAAGTTGATCTCGGACGTTGGAAGCGCTGTCACATTTTCACCGGATGGAAAGCGCCTAGCGTTCATACGTCGTTTTATCGACCGGGGAGAGCACGGCTTGATGATTGCGAACGCGGATGGTAGCGGTGAGCGAAGAATTGCCGTGCGTAAATTTCCGAACTTTTTCCAGTCGGTATCCTGGTCGCCCGACGGCAAGACCATCGCTTGCGGAGCCGGAAGCCACGTTCCTACGTACAACACTTATGTGGTAGAGGTTCCGGTCGACGGCGGCCCCGAAAGCCCTATACCGTCTCCGAGCTGGACCTCAATGGGGCAAGTGGAGTGGCTGCAGGATGGCTCCGGCCTGATCCTGGCCGCCTCGGATCAAGCGGCGGACAATTTCGATTCTCGACAGATATGGTTTCTTTCGCGGCAGGGCGGTGACGTGCGGCGGATCACCTACGATTTAAACAATTACTCCGGCATCAGCCTAACATCGGATTCCAACCGGCTTGTCACCGTACAGTCGGAGACCGTGTCGAATATCTGGCTAATTCCCAATGGTCAGGCAAGTCGCGCTACCCAGATCACACAGGGCGTCAGTAAGCAGGATGGAAAGCAGGGAGCCACTTGGGCGCCTGATGGCAAGATCGTCTATGTATCGAACGATAGCGGCACGGATGATATCTGGATAATGAACGCCGACGGCAGCGGGAGAACTCAGTTGACATCGGAGTCAGGCGTCAACAGCGCCCCGTCCGTTTCACCCGATGGCCGGTTTATTGTCTTCACATCCACACGTGACGGGGCTCCGCACATCTGGCGGATGGATATCGAAGGAGCTAACCTTAAACAGTTGACGAGCGGCAGCGGTGAGAATCATCCGCAGTTTTCTTCTGACGGAAAATGGGTCGTCTATACGCTTTTCGCAGGTAAGCCGACCCTTTGGCGTGTGTCGATCGAGGGTGGTGCGCCGATGCCGATATCCGACCGGACACTTTCGGCGTCCGCTATATCTCCCGACGGCCGGCTGATCGCCGCGACCTACTGGGGCGAGGAGCCAAATTCGCCCGCGAGAATTGCCGTTCTACCATTTGAAGGCGGCGATATAGTGAAGATGTTCGACCCACAGCAACCCACGTGGGAGAACGTTCGTTGGACCCACGACGGGAATGCACTGACCTATGTCGTTACTGCCGGAGGCATCTCGAACATATGGAGTCAGTCCCTGGCGGGTGGACCGGCAAGGCAGGTGACCGACTTTAAGACCGATCAAATATTCTGGTTCAATTGGTCAGGCGACGGCAAACAGATAGTTTCAGCGCGCGGGAGTGAGTCTCACGATGTGGTTCTGCTGAGCAATTTCAGGTAGGTTAGCCGATCCGCCGACGATCTCACTTTAATGAATCCAGCGCCGAGCGTATTTCCTGATTGCTCGAGCGCTGCTTGTAATCGTAATTGACCTTTCCCCAGGCGACACGGCCATCCATATCGATGACGTAAACGGTCGGGTACGGAACTCCATCAAACTTCTGCTCCGTGTACGCTGGATCTCGTAACCCATACGCATCGATCACGCGGTGATCCGGATCGGATAACAGTTGAAAAGCGATCGCACCCCGCCCATCCGCAGCAATTTTCTTTTCAAATTCAATGCTCTCCTCGGGACTATCGATGCTTACGGCGTAAAGGCGGACAGGTTCATCCTTCTGCAAGAGCGATCGGAGCTCGGCCAACTGCCGAGCGCAATACGTTCACCAGTAGCCCCGGTAAAAAACAAGAACGGTGCGCACCGCCCCGCGGGCCGATGATAGCGTGACCTTCTGGTTATGTTGATCTTCAAGTGTGAAGTCGGGAGCAATTTCACCGACCTGTACCGGCGACGTACGAGGAGCTAATGCGGCAGGTGGAGGTTCTTTAACGGCTCCGCACGACAGGCTGACGATCAGAATTGCAACTGCTCCGGCGAATTTCAGTCTCATATAGGTCTTCCTGCGCGGCCACGACGGAAATGCGCCGTCTACTTTGCGACGGCCACTATTATAAATCGGGTCGAGGAGCAAAGGAAGACTCGGACAACTTAGACGTCGCGCTCAATCCCAAAATCTGACGACTACTTACCCCGCTGCAAATATCACTAACTCGGCTTCATTGCTCGACGTGACGGAAGGCCGCGGACTGAGGTGAGTCGGGGAACGAGACGACGACCGGGACGCCGGTGTCGCTGCCTTCGCGGAGTTCCAACCCGAGCGGAACCCCGCCCAGGAAATTCGGTTGTTACTTTGCAGATTCAATTAAGAGACCGCGCAGTTTACCGACTATCTGAACCAGATGATCGCGGCCATCAGCAATATTACGTTAATCGCCCCGGTCGCGCCGGAGATGAGTACTAAGTTTCGTGTCGAATTCTGACGTTCACTGTCGCGATAACCGCTAAAGAAGTCACCGTCCGAAATGGTGGTCGTAGGCGATGGAAATCTGCGCATTCTGCAAAGTGCGAAGGTTGAAATGAACACTGACCAGAACGGTACTGCTAAGAGATATGTTTGGATCCTATCGACGAAGTCCGTCGCGAAGCCTACCCAACCGGCAATCAGTTCAGGCGTTAAGAAAGCGGCAGCCCAGGAAAGAGCATTTTTGCCATTCCGGCAACGGCAACCTTGATCAGAAAACTTCGCTTCTTCTCCGAATCCAGCTCTTGAGACAGTCGATACGCAAGAGCCTCCTTCTTTCTCTCGACAATAGACATTGACTTACCGAGCCTTCTGCAGTATCACCAGCTCCGGCTTCATCGCCTCTATAGAGACCTGACGCGCGACTTCTTCGGCGACATGACGAAACGCTGCGGATTGAGGTGAGTCGGGGAACGAGACGACGACCGGGACTCCGGTGTCGCCGCCTTCCCGGACTTCCATTCCCATTGGGACCTCGCCGAGGAAATTCAGGTTGTACTCGCCACACAGTTTCTGACCGCCGCCGCGACCGAAGATCTCGTAACGGTTTCCAGTATCGGGAGCGATGAAGTACGACATGTTCTCGATCACGCCGAGCACGGGAACGTTCACTTGCTCGAACATCTTCACGGCGCGACGTACATCCGACAGCGAGACTTCCTGCGGCGTGGTGACGAGCACGGCACCCTGTACCGGAACGAGCTGGGCCAGACTCAGTTGGACATCGCCGGTTCCCGGCGGCATGTCTACGATCAGGTAATCAAGCTCGCCCCAATTCACATCCGTTAGGAATTGCCGCACGACACCGTGGAGCATCGGACCGCGGAGGATCATCGGCTTGTCGGGCGGAACGAGCACGGCCATCGAGATCATTTTGATGCCGTGTGCCTCGATCGGCTTTAACTGTCCATTCTCAATCTCCGGTTGATCGTATCCGGTGCCAAGCATCATCGGTACGTTGGGGCCATAGACGTCGGCGTCCATCAGGCCAACCTTCGCACCGTCCTGGGCAAGCGCGACTGCGAGGTTCACAGCGACGGTCGATTTGCCTACACCGCCTTTCCCGGATGAGACGGCAATGATGTTCTTCACACCCGGTATCGCGACGTTGTTTGCGATGCCGCGGCCTTGGGGAACTTCGGCATCCATCGTGACCTTTACGTTCCTCACACCCTCGAGCCCGCGCACGATCTGTGTCGCTGTCGATTCCATCTCTTCCTTAACCGGGCACGCCGGTGTGGTCAGGACAATGCGGAATGCAACGTCACCATCAGCGATCTGGAGGTCCTGGATAAAACCGAGAGTCACGATGTCCTTCTTCAGATCGGGGTCGATGATCTGGCGAAGTGCATTTAAAACTATTTCTTCTGTTACTTGGCTCATTGGGTTGAATTTTCTCTAGCGAAGTAGAAATTGTAACAAAAATCCTCACGCAAGGCCGATGGGGAGTGTTTCTTTGCGGCGTAGCGTCTTTGCGCGAACACCCGGTGCTGTCCGACTCGGATGGCGGTGTTCACGCCGGTACACAGGTGTCTTCGATCAAGATCAGAACCACGGAAAACACCGAATGCCCGGAAAGAGAACCACAAACCACGCGAACAGACACGAAAAGGCAGTCAGAATTCAGAATTCAAAAGCAAGAATAACGAAACTCCGAAACCGGAAACTTGAACCCATCGTTTCCTCGGCCCATAATTTTGCGTGATCCTGCGCAAGCAAACTCTCTTCAACAAGCTCTGTCTCGAGGCCCAACTGTGCCGGATCTGCCCGAACCTCGCCGACAAGACTGCTGTGCTCAGTGAGTTGAATGGGAACCTAAATCCGAAAGTGCTTTTTATCGGCGAAGCTCCCGGCCGCGCCGGGGCAGACCGGACGCGCCGGCCCTTCTATGGAGACAAGTCCGGTGATAATTTTCAGCGTCTGCTTGATTCTATCGGCCTCAGCCGCGATGACATCTTCATAACAAGCGCCGTAATGTGCAGTCCGCGTTCGGTGACCGACGCGAATCGCAAACCGACAAGGACCGAGATAAAGAACTGCTCTGCCTATCTGAAGCGCGTGCTTGAGCTGATCCGACCGAATGTTATCGCGACGCTCGGCGCGGTGGGCCTTGAAGCGCTCGCGTTGATTGCCTATCATGAATTCCAGCTCAAACTGCACGCGGGGCAGACCCTGGACTGGAACGGTGTTAAGCTCATACCGCTTTATCACCCGAGCCCGCAGGTGATCGCGGCACAGCGAGGGATCGACACTCAGCTGCAGCACTTCCGAGTACTCGCCACTTTGATCCAATGAATTCGAACGACAGGCTCCATTACAGTCATATACATTCCGGGGGTACCGGTTATTACCGGCAAAGCCGCGGGCTGGTTGCTGTACATGGCGGGGAGGCCGTGCAGTTTCTCGACGGTCTGATCTCCAACGACGTCAAGACGCTCGAAGACGGGGCGCAGATGCTTGCGGCGTTTCCGGATGCCAAAGGACGCCTGATCGCAATCATCCGAACGGTTCGGCTCGGTGAACGGTTTTTGATAGAAACCGAAGAAACAACACGGCAGAAAGTTTTCGACAATCTTTTTCGTTTCACGATGGCCGGCGATTTTTTCGTCGAAGACCTGAGCGATGAGTACAGCTTCATCCGCGTCTTCGACCGGTCGTTCATTCCGATCACGCCGCCGTTCATCGAATTCGACATGAAGTACGGAACGGATTATTTTGTTCACGCCGAAGATGCACCCGACTTCGTCGGTGAGCTGAAATATCTCGAAGCCGCAAAGATTTCGGATGAACTTTTCGATGTGCTCAGGATCGAGCGTGGGATCCCGATCTACGGGATCGACATGGACGAGACAACTGTGGTTCCCGAGCTCGGTCTCGACGGGCTGATCTCTTACACCAAGGGCTGCTATATCGGCCAGGAGATCATCGCCCGGATCCATTTTCGAGGTCACGTTGCAAAGCAGCTTACCGGTTTATCCTGTGATAGATCTCCTGAACTTTCACCGGCCGATCTAGCCGGATCCGAATTACAAACTGCAGACGGCAAAAGCGCGGGCCGCATCACGTCAGCCACGATGTCGCCGTCGTTGGAAAAAGCGATCGCTTTGGGCTATGTCCGATACGAACATCTTGCCCCAGGGACGAAGTTGCTGGCAGGCGATTTAGAAGTGGAAGTAAAAAATCTACCATTCGTATAGGCATTGGAAATATGAAAGCATCCGGTCCGCTCGCTTTAGTTCTGTCGGTAACGATTTTCGTCTCGGCTTCGTGCAGTAAACAGCCGGTTCCGCCACCGTCATCTTCGGCGGGAGCGCTGACCGCGAACTCGTCCGGAAACAACCCGGAACCTCGCCGTTTCGATCGCCACGTGTTGTCGGTTAGCGGTCTGCATTCGATGACTGAGTTCATTCGTCCCGA
>DASUSJ010000363.1:0-10026 GCA_036375155.1 Pyrinomonadaceae bacterium | reverse complement strand
CACCTCAAATAATCGTTTTGCTAGTATCGACGTTTGCCACGTTAACCCGCACGCTTGCCGGTGTAGCTCAGTTGGTAGAGCAGTTGATTTGTAATCATCAGGTCGGGGGTTCAAGTCCCTTCACCGGCTCCATTACTCTTACTATTACCCTCCTAAGACGGTTGTGCCACTTTTTTCGGATTAGTCCGTTTTCGTGGGGTGTCGACCATTCGATCAGTATTTTGACTTGGATAGGGCTTACCACCGGTCGGATCGTTGAACAAATTGATATAAAGGAATGTACCAAGTAAGCTCAATTGATACTTATTTTGACCAAGGGAGGAAATGAAATGGACAAATCTATCCGCATACTCGGCGTCGCCGGGAGTCTTAGAAAGGCGTCATACAACCGGGGGGTCTTGCGGGCCGCGACTCAACTCGTTCCGGAAGGTGCGAGCATCGAAGTTTTCGAGCTTGACGGTATTCCAGGTTTCAATCAAGACGAAGAACAAAATCCACCGGCTAAGGTGACGGAGTTTAAAGCAAAGATACGGCAAGCCGACGCCATTCTGTTCGTTACGCCGGAGTACAACTATTCGGTTCCCGGCGTGTTGAAGAACGCGATCGACTGGGCTTCGCGCCCGTACGGCGATAGTGCTTGGGACGGCAAGCCTGCCGCGATCATGGGGGCGTCCATCGGCGGCATCGCAACAGCGCGAGCGCAATATCACCTGCGCCAAATGATGGTCTTCCTCAACATGTATCCTGTGAACCAGCCCGAGGTCATGATTGGTAACTGTAGTGATAAATTCGACGAACAAGGAAACCTCACCGACGAGGCGACAAAAGATTTTATCCGTCAGCTTCTCCAGAATTTGGTCGAGTGGACGAACCGCATCAGCGAACCGCAAAAAATGAAACAGTCCCAATAGATATGACGCGGATCGCCGGCTGACGAAACAGCGGTTCGCCCGTGCCGGCCCCTCATGGCTATCGAACAGATCGGGAGCTAGCGGAGTGCTATCCATTATGAAACTCGGCGAGCGTGACGTCGCCGAGTTTTGCCGATGCTCTCGCCCCGCCTTGGAAATTCCATCCTGTCATATGTTGCAATCGATCTCGGTATAAGGCGGCGTCAGCGGATGGCATTAAGAGAGAACAATGTCCGAAAGCGAACCGGTACAGCGGGCGGAAGTTTTTCCTACGCATAGCCTCGTGGCCGCCTTCCACAGTGTCGATGCTATGAATGCGGCTATCGACGAACTGAGCAAGCAAGGGTTTGCTCGAAATGAGATGAGATCGTTCGCCGGCGAGGAAGGTATGAATAAGATCGACTTCGACGGTACCGCTCGTGGGTCTGCCGCGGAAGTTTTGCGCTCTTTGCAGCACATTGGCGCGGACTGCACGTATCTGGAACGATACGAAAAATATATGACAGACGGTGATTGCATTCTAATGGTCCACGCACCACAGAAAGATCGAAAGCAAATAGCTGCCGACATATTGCGCCGGCACTCCGCATATCGCGTCACGTACTTCGGTATGCTCGTCATTGAGGAAGTCTAGCGGGTATGAACGCGTGGTGCCGAAGGTAACCCAGAGGCGACAATTACGAAACTTTTTTTTGCTCTCGACAGTCCCTTTGCTGTTTGGAACCTCCCCGCGATAATTCCATACCGGTCGACCATCACGCGAAGTCCGCTACTCCGGACTAGGATTCGGATCACCTTGCGAAACCGCGATCTCTTTTTCCGCAAGAGCCCGGCTGATTGCCATCGCTAACTCGCTGGAGATCTGCGTCGTCTTGTTGAACTCGGTTGCCCATGCACGCAGCTTAAAGTTGAGCGTCGCGGCCCCGACATCACTTAGCAAAACCTGCGGTTCCGGTTTTTCGGCTACCAGCGGATGAGCGGCGGCTACGCCCTTAAGAAGTTCAGTAACTATTCCGGTGTCAGTGCCCTGCGCAACGCTGACGAGGACCTCGACACCTCGTTTGCTGCGCGTGGAGCGCGTCCAGTTTTTAACGTTTTCGCTGATCAGCTTGCTATTCGGCACTATTATCTCGGAATTGTCCCACTGGCGGATCACGCTCGCCCGGATGCCGATGCGTCTTACGGTACCGGTCGCGTCTTGTATCCTAATTTCGTCTCCGATCTTTACCGGCCGTTCAAAGAGTAGGATCAAGCCCGACACGAAATTATTAAAGATATTCTGCAGACCGAACCCGATGCCGACGCCAAACGCACCGACCAAAACCGTAAATCTCGTCAGATCGAACCCAGCAGCTCCGACCGCGAAAAAGAATCCAACAAGCAGGATCACGTAATTGAGGATGGTCGAGACCGCGTAAGGGATCCCATGTGCCAGCGAAAATCTTGGATAAACGTCTTCCTCGAGTGCGAAACGAATAAAGCGTGAGAGGAGAAAAGCGGCCCAGACAAGCACGAAAAAAAGAAGCACGTCTCCAGCCGAAATGTTGAGCGAGCCTACGTTCACCTCGGTGGTCAGGAGCGCTTTGATTCGGCTGAAAAAGGGCTCGCGCAGTGTGAAAAACTCGAGCGTGACAACAAGCCATAGCCAGGCGGCGATCCACCGGATAAACTTTTGCATCTTTCGCTGGATCATCGATGCATGATTTCGCACCATGGTTAGAAGATTCAGCGGGCGGAACCGGAGAGCAAAAGCTATCAAGCCGTCTACGATTCGGACGACTGCGTATAAAACGATCGCCGCATATGCACTGTTCAGGACCCCGTTGCCGACCAGCCGCGACAAGTTGACGTAGCCGAAAGCGTTCGCCAGGAATGCGACGCTAAAAAATGGCAGTACCGCAAGCGTTGCGATCCTGACGACCGGATACCTGCGTTCCGATACTCCGTCCCCGTTGCCGTCGCCTGCAAATCTAGTTCGGTAAAACCACAGAAAGAACAAAAACCCGGCGAGCATCTCTACGAGAAACAGTGGGCGAACGACGTTCGGAATCGCGTCAACGATTACTCGAAGCTGATCTATAAAAAAGAAGACGACCAGCGAATAGAGAAGAGGGTAGTGCGGTGCCTCCACCACTTTTCTAAGAATTATTACCGTCGGAACGAGCGCTATGGCACCGAATATAGCGCCCAGCATCTGCGGTGTTTGTGGGTAGATCCGCGAATTAAACAGAATCGCAAGCACGAGCGCGGTCGAGACGGGCAGGTAGAAGATCACCGCCGACGATCTCAGATCGGGGTTTGCTTCGACGAGCGGCCGCGCCCGACCTCGGAGGTAAAAGAGGATTCCCGCGAGTGCCGCAAAAATCAGAATGTGAATGATGAGCTTGTCTCGGTTACGAATGCCGAAAGCGTTCAATCCGCCCAGTTGCGCCTGAAGAGAGTCGCGGACAGCCTGCGAGATACCCCCTCGCGTCCACAGATCCGCGCTCCAGATGGGCGGGCTGTCCCGGACCAACAGCCGCCCGACAAGAGATTCACGTGTCCCCCGGATCGAATTTAGCGCGTCATCAACCCGGTTCTGTTCGCCGGCGACTCTGTTTTGCAATGCGACGACACGCTTTTGCTCGGCTTCGATCTGGCTCCGAGCCTCGGCCCCAGTTTGAAGAATCACTTCGATTCGCGCCAGGACTTCAGGCGGAGCCCCCGCGGCTCGCAACTCTTCGTGTGTCTTTTGCCATTGTGCACTCAGATCATCGAGCCGCTTTAGATCGCCCTCGAGCTTTCGTGCCCGTGCCCTCAAATCGCTGGTCCATGCCGGCAGATCCTTGGTCAAAGTCCGCCAGTCGGCTTCAAAGGTTCGCAGTGTATCGAGCGACGTCGCCCCCTCGATCACCTGCGCCGTTTCTTCGAGCCGCGCGTTGATTTCCTCGGTCAACGCCGGCAACCGCCGCTCAACGGCTTCGGTCGCGGGGTCGGATGCCGCTCCCGAAGCGATCTCCTTCAGAGTCGCGGAAGCGCTCTCGGCTTGGGTGACAACTTCTGAAATGGGGATCGCCGTGGGACTAGATGGCGGCGGAACGTTCGCCGGCAACGGAGTGTTCGTCGAAGATTGGTTTGATTGCGCGCTCGGGTTTTGCGCTCCCGCAGCCGTTGAAAGGGACGTGCAGACGAGAAGTAATGCGAGATAAATTATTTTTATACTTTTCGATCGAGTTTCTGCAGAATCGGAATTTCTAAAATAATCCATTTCACAATCTTCTCAGTTTAATGGCTTAAGAGAAAACGCTTCGAAAAAGACTCGGACACGGCTTTGAGGACCGCGCTAGGCGGGAGACTGGATTACGCTTTCGGTTTTTGGCGACAGAAATACAAGGGACTGCCCGGTGATAAAGCACAGCGGCAATATATTCGGGGTAATTTCTCCGGCGAACCGAACGGCGGTTTCACGGGCACGAAAATGTCTGGCTGTCCGTTGTTGTTTAGCACTTTTATTTCGGCAGAAGCTGCCAGACGATCATGGCCGCTTCTCTGCTGAAAACTCGGGTTTGCCAGTCGTAGGCCTGAGGCGTGTAAAAAGCGATTGAGGTCGCGTATACGGGGGAAGATGTGTTGCAAAATCTGCCGCTCGCATACGCGAGCTAGCTTGACGTTGGCTCGAATCGTGAAGGGTTCTATGGTGCGCTCGCTACGCGAGCTAGCTTGACGTTTGCTCGAATAGTGAATTTCCCCGAGGGCTTCATGCTGTCGCTCGCCACCCGAGCTGGCTTGACGTTTGCTCGTATCGTGAACTCCGCGCACGAATATCGAAAAAAAATGTGAGAATTTATCCTGTTCGTTGTTAATAATCCGACGTGGGTTACGTTTATGTTGGTGGATGACGATTCAAAGGAGAACAACGTGACCCCCTCTTTTGCAAATACGCTGTTGCCAAGCGATCTGATGGACCCAGCAAAAAGCGAAACGCGGTTCAACGCGACCGCCGGAAACCCCGGGCTCGATGATCTCGGAGCGCTCTTTCGCGACCATTACAAAGGTATCTTTCGCGTCGCGTACCGCATCACGGGCAGCCCGACAGACGCGGAGGACGTGCTACAAACCATTTTTATGCGGCTCACTCGCGACTGGACGGGGCGCGACCTTTCGCCAAATCCTCGAGCGTTCCTGTACCGTGCGGCTATCAATGCCTCGCTCGATATAGTTCGGCTTCGCAAACGTGCCAATTCGGTCTCTTTGGATGTTTTGGATTTTGACCAGAGCCCGAAGCTGTCGGCCCCGAGCCCCGCGGACGAACTCGCGGATGAGGAACTTCGTGAGCTGATCCGGCAGGCGGTCGCGAAACTCGAAGGACGAGCCGCCACGGCTTTCGCGCTTCGTTATTTCGAAGGCTATGACAACAAGGACATCGCAGAGGTGTTAGGCACGTCACAGATGGTTGTCGCCGTTACGCTGCACCGGGCCAGGACACGACTCCGCAGAGAGATCGGTAATTATTTGGAGAAACATCATGAAGCACAATAAGCAAGAGTTGGACGCGATGATAGACGCCGCTACTCGCGGAATACGGGACGAACAGATCGAGCCGTCGATCATAAATGAGTCCGCGACACGCGTCTGGGCGCGGGTCAGCCAGGAGGCGGCGGAAAATTTACAGTTGGAAGGTCTAAATACAATGAACACAAATAAAACTGCCGAACACATTCGCGGGTGTGCCGATTTTCAATCGCTCATTCCAGCGTACCTGGACGGCACACTTTCCTCGGCCCGGAGGCTACTCCTGGAAGATCATTCCAACGAGTGCATTCCGTGTCGTAACGAGTTAAAGGCCCAAAAAGCTTTTGCCTCTACAAAATCGGCGACGTACGTTCCTCGGCAGCACGTCAAACGCGATAGCCGAAGACCGCAGCTCGGCCCGACGAACCGATGGAAAATTCCGAACGCGGCACGCTGGAGTATCGCTGCCGCACTGGTGCTGTGTATCGGTCTGGCGGGAATGTTCATGTACGAACGTCTCGACCTGTCGGGACAGACTCTTGCCGCCACACTTGAGAACGTTGACGGCCTCGTCTTTGTAGTTTCTGACCCGGGTAGTCGCCAGCTTTCGGTTGGCGAGCAGCTCCAGAAAGGCGAACGCATTCGCACGGCGAAGGACGCGAACGCTGTTCTGCGGCTCGCAGATGGTTCTACGGTGGAGATGCGCGAACGTTCAGAGTTCTCGGTGACTGAGAACATGCGCGGTGTAACGGTTCGGCTCGACCGAGGCGATGTAATCGTCGAAGCGGCAAAGCAGCATAACGGCCGGCTGTACGTTCAGACGCCGGATTCCCTCGTTTCCGTCAAGGGCACCATCTTCGCGGTCGAAAGCGGCACGAAGGGTTCGCGTGTCTCGGTGGTCGAGGGCGAAGTGCAGGTAAATCACGCCGGTAAGAACGAAACATTGCTTCCCGGCGACCAGGCGACGACGAGTTCCAGCTTGGACAAAACTCCCGTGCAGCAGAATGTTGCATGGAGCCGTAACGCTGGGCGTTATGCGAATCTCGTTTCCGAATTGGCTAAGCTGCGACGTGATGTCAATCAGAAGGTCGCACGCCCGGGCGTACGCCACTCTTCCAAGTTCGTCGATCTCGTGCCGGAAAACACCGTGTTCTATGCGGCCCTGCCGAATCTGAGCGAAACGCTTGCCGAGTCGCGGCGGATCATGCAGGAACGCGTCAAGCAGAACCCGGCGCTCGCGCAGTGGTGGAAGGGCAACAAGGAAGACGGCCTTGGTATGAACGAACAGACGTTGGCCCGCATTCAAGAGTTCGGCTCGCAGCTCGGCGACGAGATCGTCGTGACTGGGAAGATGGACGCGAAGGGTGAACCGACCGGCATACTCGTCTTGGGGCAGGTGAAGGACGCAGCAAGCTTCCGTACCTATCTTGACGGCCAGCTCGCTCGCTTTGCAAAGGAGACCAGCAATACTCCCAAAGCTAGGGTCATCGACGATCCGTTGACGGCCGCAGTAACGCAGACAGACTCCGCCAAGGGGAAAGACGCTGCCACCAGACATGAGCTGTTCGTCTGGATCCACAACGATATCTTCGCGGCGTCACCGCAGATCGAGAGCCTTCGCGGATTTGCGACGACATTGAACACTCCGGGCACGAGTCGTTTCGTAGGTTCGCCGTTCCATCAGCGGATCACTGATATATACCGGGACGGCGCGGGACTCGTCGTCGCGGCCGACCTCGAAAAGATCGTCGCTCAGGCGGTCAGCAAAACTAACACGCCCGAGGAGCAGCGTCATGTGGAAGGCCTCAAACAGCTTGGTGTGACGAACCTGCGTCACTTCGTGGTCGAACAGAAGGAAGTGAATGGCAAGACTCTGAGCCAGGCGGCATTGACATTCAGTGAAGCGAATCGGGGCATCGCGTCGTGGCTCGCGGCACCGGGTTCGATGGGAGCGTTGGACTTCATATCACCGAACGCGAATGTCGCTACCGCATTCGTGGTCAAAGAACCGGCGCTGCTGGCTGACGATCTGCTCGCTTTTCTCGAGACGGTCGAACCGGATCTGCGACGCCAGATGCAGGAGATCGAAAAACAGCAGGGTTTCGATATTCGCAATGACTTCGCGGCGCCGCTCGGTGGTGAGTTCGCTTTCGCTATCGACGGCCCTATCCTGCCGACACCATCATGGAAGATCGTCCTGGAGGTTTATGACCAGGCGAAATTGCAAGGAACGTTCGAGCGTGCGATCGAAAAGTTGAACCAGTTTTCCATGCTTCATGGCAAAGGCAGGCTGAGTTTGGAGAATGCGACGGCGGGCGGACGCACTTACTACTCGATAAGATCCGACGTTGGACTTGAAGTCCATTACACTTACGCGAACGGTTACCTCGTCGCCGCACCCAGCCGGGCCTTGCTGGAGCAATCGCTTAATAATCGCGATGCTGGCAACACGCTGGTGCGTTCGTCGAGATTTATGAGTTCGCTGCCGCAGGACGGCAACACGAACTTCTCGGCGATCTTCTACCACGATCTCGCACCGCTCATGGGACCGCTGGCGGAAAGAATGAAGAACGCCGCCGGATCCATGTCGGACCAGGATCGTCAGAAGCTCGGCTCGATCGACGCGAATGCTCCGCCGACGTTGGCTTATGCTTACTCGCACGGTGATCGCATAACGATTGCGGCGAACACCGAGGGCGGGGCGTTCGGTTTAAGTCCGGCAAGTCTGATCGGTCTGCCGAACTCATTCCAGATGCAGCATATTTTAATGAACGCCTTGGGGGATAAGGACGTACACAAGAAGGAATGAATAAAAGAACCCTAATCTAGAACGAACACCGGCGGACGATTTCAAGTCGTCCGTCGGTTTTGTCGTATTATGCGGATTATTCGGTTGATCATTGCGGCCGTCTCTTCCGCGAGCTCCGCATGAGGGTTGTTTTTTCACGCAGAGTTCACAGAGCCCGCAGAGAAGAATTAGGTACAGTGATGGCTGTATGACAAGTGTTATCGAACTTGAGCAACTGAGCGTAACCTTCGGCAAACGTCCGATCCTGAGATCCCTGAACGGTGCTCTGAACGGGCGCGCGATCGGGTTGCTGGGACCGAATGGCGCCGGCAAGACAACGCTCATCCATACGCTGCTAGGGTTTCATCCGCCGACTTCCGGCACCGCACGCATCTTCGGGCGGGACATCACGCACGATGCAAAGAAGGTTCGTGCGGCCGTTGGTTACATGCCGGAGCGCGATTCATTTATCGCCAAGATGTCTTGCGTCCATTTCGTGCGGTTGATGGCGGAGCTTTCCGGTATTCCTCCTAGCCATGCTCTCGAGCGCGCACACGAGGCCCTCTTTTACGTCGGCCTCGGAGAAGCGCGTTACAGGTCCGTTGACACGTATTCGCTCGGCATGAAGCAGCTCGCGAAGCTGGCACAGGCGATCGTTCACGGTCCGAGACTGATCATCCTGGATGAACCGACAAACGGTCTCGATCCGCCTACGCGTACACGCATGATCTCGCTGATCCGGCAGATCCGCGACGGCGGCCGCGCGCGAATACTGCTCTCTTCGCACCTGCTGCGCGATGTCGAGGAATGTTGCGACGAGATCCTCGTGTTGAAAGACGGATACATCGCCGCAAACTGCAACCTCGAAGAGGAGCGCAAGGCGAACCGAAAGTTTATCGAGCTTGAAACGCGAGGCGGCGACCGGGCGGCGTTCGTCGAAGCGATCAGCGGTCTAGGGTGCGAGTACGCCCTGTCCGGAGAGCGTCGCATGAAACTGATCATGCAGGAGACGGTGGAAATAAGCGATCTGTATCGCCTCGCGCTGGAACACGCGGTGCAGATCAGGCGTCTCAACTTCAAGCGCGATTCGCTCGAAGATATTTTTCTCAAAGCCATGGAGAATGGAAACGGGCAGGCTGACGGGAGGGCAGGCAATGGCGGTTTATGAGCATCTGTACGGGGCGTACGAAGGCGAGTCGCACTCAGCGTGGTCTCGCTTTTTGGTGATACCGCGCTATGCCCTGCGCGAAGTTTTCAAGTCGAAGTTATTTACGACGATCTTTATCCTGTGCTTTATCTACCCGCTTATCGCGGCTATCCTCGTCTACCTGCATCATAACGCGAACGCCCTAGCGCTCCTGCAGATAAACGTTCGCGAATTGCTGCCGATCGACGCTTCGTTCTTTCGAACTTTCCTGGAGGTGCAGGGAGCCTTCGCGTTTATTCTGACGGTGCTCGTCGCCCCGCCCCTTATCTCGCGCGACCTTGCCAACAATGCCTTGCCGCTTTATTTATGCCGGCCGCTATCTCGCGTGGAGTACGTCCTCGGCAAGATGGCCGTGGTTGTATTCCTGCTATCGTTAGTGACGTGGATCCCCGGCTCGTTGATATTCCTTTTTCAAGTCTCGCTAAGCGGGTTCGCATGGTTGTGGTCGAACCTATGGATGGTGTGGTCGATCTTCTTCGGATCGATGGTGTGGATCATCCTGCTGTCCCTGATCGCCCTTGCAGTGTCGGCGCTTGTTAAATGGCGTGTGGTCGCAAGCGGGGCGATGCTCGGTTTGTTCTTCGTGCCGAGTGCGTTCGGTGAGATCGTCAATAACCTTTTCCTCACAC
>DASUSJ010000362.1:0-6314 GCA_036375155.1 Pyrinomonadaceae bacterium | reverse complement strand
CGCCGATCTACAAATCTGATCTCTTAGGCCAAAGTCACGTGCAAACTGACCCCGGCGAGTCATCTGGTAAATATCACTGGTGATCCGTCTGGCTATCTTCCAAGCTTCAACATCTTCAAACCTTCGAATACGGGGCATATTTCACTCCTCCTCCCCGTACGCAAACGCAACTAACTTCCATCCGAAGATGGGACTTGTGGGACTTGGGACAAGGGACTAAACAGCTACCCTCGCTCCTTCATAGAGTTCCGATAGATTACTCGTCGCAACCGTCTCGTCCGCGTTTAGTCCGTCTAGAACCTGGATGCTGTCGCCTTCTTCCTGGCCAAGTTGAATCACGCGTAACTTCGCGACACCGTCGACGATGACGAACGCACGGAACGACTGTGTCGCCGGGTCGTTATAGACAGCCGACTTGGGCACGAAAATACCGGTACCCCCGCCTTCCTTCGTGATCCTTGCCGTTCCGAACCTACCGGATCTGAGCGCGTTATCAGGATTTTCGATCGAGGCCTCGACAATGGCCGAACGAGACGTCGGATCTATGGCGGGATTAACCGCCGTAACGACACCGGCGAAACTACGGTCTTTGTAAGCGTCGACCTGCACGGAAACACCACGGCCGATGACAACAGTGGGCACATCAGCTTCAGCCACCTGCATCTGGATCTTTATCGGATTCGAACGAAGAAGCGTTGCGATGATAGAAGCAGTCGAAACAAACTCGCCGACGGCAACGGGACGTGCACTGATGAATCCGGAGAACGGTGCCCGGATGACCGTATCAGCAACTGCCTGTTGCGCGGTCCCAACTTCGGTCTGCGCTGCTTCGACATTTGCTTGAGCACTTGCGATCGCCTGGTTGCTCTGGCGCGCGAGGTTTACCTGAGCTTCAAGAGCCTGCCGAGCGCCATTCACACGGGCACGGGCCGTATCACGATTTGTCCGGTACTGCTCGTAAGCCACCATCGAAACGTCACCCGTTTCAACCAGTTCCCGATAACGCTTCTCATTTGCTTCGGCCTGTCGCAACTCCGCGAGCGCTTGTTCGTAATTCGCGCTTGCGGAACGAACTTCCGGGATAGCGGATGCATTGAATCTACCGTTCGGTTCAAGCCCGAGCCGCGCTTCTGCCTGCCGCACACCCGCGACAGCTTGCTTCACACGCGCCTGCGCACCAGCCAATTCACGGCGGGCGTCGCTATCGTCGATCTTTGCGATAACAGTACCTTGAGAGACGAAGTCGCCGACATCAACCGATACATTCGCGACCTTCCCTGCCACTTTCGGAGCGATGTCGGATGTCTCATCGGCTATCAAGCTACCGGTCGACTGAATGTAAGCGGGAACATTTCTAATCTCCGTCCTGGCAATCGTGACGGCGATCGGGGCAGGCTCACCTTCGCCGGCATTCGCGTTGCCGCGACGCTCGTTTGCCGACTGGCTCGATCCGCACGCAATGCCCGCGACGGCGACGGCCGAGAGAACGATCGCGGTCATTACCGGCCCTTTGGACCGCCAAAAAATAAGTCGAAACATACGAGTCATTTAAGATGACAATTCTAGCTCACTTGGTTTAATCCCTTGAAACTACACGTGTAAAGTTTTGTAAGTGCAGGAGTTTAGAATCGGTGACTCTGCCAACGCACTACTACACGATATTCGTCTTGCACTACGTGATGGATGTTAATAAAGTTTAGCTAAGCAATTATTTAGAGGAGACCTGAATGATCGAAGAAATTTCGGCGACAGAGCTGAAAAGCAGGCTGGATGCCGGGGATGACATACAGCTGATCGACGTCCGCCAGCCTGAAGAATGGGCATTCGCGAAGATCGAGGGAGCAAGGCTAATCCCGCTTGGAGAGATCTTGAATCGGATGGGTGAGATCGACGAGAACCGCGAGACGATCCTTCACTGTAAAGCCGGCGTGCGAAGCGCCCGCGCGGCCGAAGCTCTCCAGCGCGCGGGCTTTAAAGGAACTTTGAAGAATCTGAAAGGCGGAATCACCGCGTGGTCGAACGACGTAGATCCTAAAGTACCGAAGTACTAACAGGTCGCATTCCGGGAAACAACGTTAAGCAGATATATTTGAAACAGCGCCAGGTCTCTCGTGGACTAGGGCTTTGGCAGCGTCATGGTCTCACCTTCGGAATTCACTTCGAGATGTTTCGTCGTGTTGTCCGTGACGCTCGGCGGTACAAGATCGCCGGTCCTGTATCTCGATTCTGGTGACACGAAATTGGTCTGCGTCGGAGGAAGGGCGGCTTGTGGCATCGCACCGGAGATCGAGTTCGGATCTGCTGACGCGAATCCAGCATTCGGCCGCGTGCTCGCCCTTAGCTGCAGATACTGCGCTATACCACTGCCGACAAACATGAGTGCCGGGATCAACATATAAAACCACCAGCCGCCACCCTTGCCTGTGAGTGCGAGTGCGATCGCTACGACGATAAACGCAATACCCATGAAAAACTTCGTGATCGCGCTTTCAAGTGTGATGGGCCTCCCCTTGCGGTTCACGCAGCCTTTAGTGATCTGAAGCTTTCCGGAAAGCACATCCGAAACGTTCCCGAGATCCGTGCCGCAACTCCGGCAGAATTTGCCTGTGTCGGGATTCTGAATTCCGCATTTTGGGCAGAACATAAGTCTATTGATCCTTTTTCGATCGCTGTCGCCGGGCCTCGAATAGAATTACGCCGGCTGCGACCGAAACGTTCAGCGATTCTATTTTTCCATACATCGGAATTTTTACCAATACATCACAGTTCTCCGCGACGAGGCGATGAAGGCCGCTTCCTTCGCCGCCGAGCACCAGTGCACTTGGCCGACTCCAGTCCCAGTCGGTGTAATCCATATCCGCGGTCCCAGCCGTTCCGACCACCCAAATGTCTCGGTTCTTTAGGTCCTCGATTATCCGGTTCAGGTTTGTCACCTTGGCAACCTTGACATGTTCTGTAGCACCCGCCGAGGCCTTCGCCACTGTATCGGTCAACCCGACGGCTCTACGCTCGGGAATTATCACGCCGTCTGCCCCTGCTCCTTCGACGCTGCGGAGAATAGCTCCGAGGTTTCTCGGATCCTCAACGCCGTCCAGCAGAACGATCAGCGGAGCCTGCTCTCCAGACGTCGCGAGTATCTCATCAAGCGGGACGTAATCAGCCGCGGCAGCAAAAGCGATAACGCCTTGGTGATTCGCTGAGGCATCGACAAATCGTTCGAAGACCTCCCTTCCTGCACGGTCGATACGGAGACCGTTCGCATGTGCAAGATCGAATATGTCCTGCAAACGCTTTTCCCTAGCTCCTTCGGCAATGAGGATCCGGTCGATGCGAGCCGGATTCGCACGAAGCGCTTCGAGAACCGGGAGGACGCCGTATATGGTTGCTTTGTCCGACGACGATCGAGACGGGGAAACGGTTGGTTTACGACTTCGCGGATCAGGCTTCCAGCCGCGGTTCTTCCCTTTCATAAAAGATGCCATTGCAGTCTGGAATATTTGGTGACCTGTGTTGTGTTGTCGGTCGTAAAAACGCGCGTTTTTTTGTTGCGGCCGAGTGTCACGAGGCTGGAGCTTTGAGTATCTTTCCGATGCTCGCTCGGCCAGCAGACCTCAAGGATCGGTCGAACGGATCGGTAATCGTCGACAAGCCTTGCGGCTGGGGCGGAGCTAGAGATCCTTTCTCCCAGGCATTTGATATTTTCCTGAGCGAGCAGTGACTTATGCTCACCGAGTGAGGAAAAATCAAATCCGCTGATCGGCACGCGCCAGCCGGTCGGGTCTGCTCTTGAATAAACGTCGAGGACAAGGTGATCCGACGAGGTCTGAGTCTCACTGACCGTCGTCACTGAGCGGCGTTTTTTCTGTTCGGTCGACTCGAGCTGTTCCGTCAGAAGCACGCACCAGACGATCACGGCAACGTCATTCCGATGCAACTTAATGCTTTCACCGCCTGAAAATGGATGCAGCAGAAGATTGTCGTCACCAAACTCGATGGAACGAAGTCTACGAGGCGGAGCGTCTAAAAGAAGATCTGCGTCGCGAACGGTCTGTGTCTCTATCCCGTGAGTTACTAGGAGTTCGGATATGGCCGCAGCCGTATCTCCAGTACTAACTCGAGCGATCGGAAGCGCTTTTCCGGAACCGAGCAGCCTTTCCAATATTTGGTGCTCGAGCCGCAGCGTCGCCGTTAATTCCCTGACGGTTCGTTCTACCTGAATTTCGTTCGATACTGTTGCTATCACATTGAAGCCGTTCTCCCAGCTTTCCACCTCGTCTAGCTCGATACGCTTGCTACGGGTGTTGATCAGCTCAGTCCCGCAGTAAAGACATGCCGCGCGGTTCGGCGCGTTCGGCTTGCCGCACTTCGGGCATTCGGTCAACTCATCTGGAGAATATCCGATCTCTTCAAATCGGAGCGGCAAGTTTCGAAGCCATTCCGGATCGGAGAACTTGTCAACCTTCTCGTTCATAGGGATCCGGAGAGATATTACCACTCTGCAACGCCAAATGCCTTGACCCGCCTCCTCAGTCGTTGCAAACTAGAAACACGACTTTAATGAGGTGAACTTACTAGACCGGATTCTTTAAGATCAGTTTTTCGTTACGCTTATTTTGTTAGTCGGAAGTTAGAAAAAGTTCATTTGGATTAATTTTTAATAACCGTCTCCTTCACCAGCCACCTCAAGAAAGCCGCACATAATTTGTTCACGAGGAGTCGACATCATGCAGTTTGAGACGACTACCAGCTCGTCCTGGAAATTCGGACATCGTGGCCGCGTGGCGGTTTTTATTGACGGCAATAATCTGTTCCATGCCGCACGCTTCCACACTATAGACATCGATTACAACAAGCTGCTGCGGATCCTGCTTGGCGATGGCCGGCTGCTGCGTGCCTTCTTCTACACGGGCGTGGATGCGGGAGCGGAGCGTCAACAGGGGTTCCTCCTGTGGATGAGACGAAACGGTTTCCGTGTCGTTCAGAAAGAGCTGAAGACATTTTACGACGGTACTCGAAAGGCGAATCTCGATGTTGAGATCGCGGTCGATATGCTCAGCCTTGCCGGCCGCTACGACACGGCCGTGCTCGTTTCCGGCGATGAGGATTTTGTTTATGCGGTGAACGCCGTCGCGTATAAAGGTTGTCGAGTCGAGGTGGCAGGGTTCCGTTCGAACACCGCACCGCGTCTGATCGACGTTGCGGACTTTTTCATCGACCTTGGTGACATCGCCGAACTCATTCGTAAAGACAGTTCTCAGGGCGAGTATGAAATTCCGTCTTTCGTACCGGCCGGCGAAGTGCCACTACCTGACATGCTTAGGCGGGAATCTTCGCAGCGCGCACCGCGTGGTAGTGGAAACAGAACCGGGGACAGGGAAGAACAAAAGCACCCCGACGGACTCGTGCGAGTCAACGATGATCAATGAAGATCTTTACTGTTGCCGAAGCAAACGAGTTACTTCCGTTAGCTCGACGCAAGCTCGAGCGGATTCAGCATCTCTATTCTCGGCTCGGTGAGTTTCGACCTTCGGCAAAAGCCGCGTCGATCGCATCTGAATTCGGCGGCGGGATGAAAGGCGGGCCGGCGTATGTGAAAGCGCTTTACGAGGTCGGTAAACTCACGACCGAGCTTAACGATCTCGGCATTCAGTTGAAGGATTACTCGCGCGGACTGATCGACTTCCCATGCATGCGCGATGGCCGTGTGGTTTTGCTCTGCTGGCAGATCGGAGATGGCGATGAGATCGAATGGTGGCACGAGATCGAAGCCGGTTTCGCCGGTCGCCGGCCTCTCTGAGAACCCGTTCAAGCGTTTGTCTTTCTTTAAAATCCTACTTAAAAAGAACTTGTGCCTCTCACCAGTTGGAATCCAAAAAGTTTAAATATTTCTACGTTTACTGTTGACGCCTTAAAGTAATCTCTGATATTCTTTTCTCCGATTTGCTCGAGTCACTCTGACAATCACTCCAACTAGTCTGAAACGCCTATGATGTGTCCCGTCTGCAAACGCGATCTTGCCCCTACTCTTTCGATTTGCCTGACCTGCGGCGCGATGATCAACGACACCGTCCGTGAGGAACTGGAGACGAAGATCTCAAAGTCGGCAGGCGCTATCGCTTCGAATAGCGGAAAGCTCGGGACCGGCGGGAAACTTCCGGGGACAAAGCCCGTCGCCGAAGATCCTGCGATGTCAAAACCGGTGGTGAGTAAGCCAGCACCGCGGGCCGCCGTCGCGCAGCCGGCGCCGAAGACACCTGAGCCGCCGGTCACCGGTCCGCCCAAGACGATGCCCAAGCCCATGGGCACCCGTTTCG
>DASUSJ010000361.1:0-18259 GCA_036375155.1 Pyrinomonadaceae bacterium | reverse complement strand
GACATCCCGTCGGGATCGCGATCAACGTCAGCAGGATCTGTTCGCCGAACAGGATGTGAGAGATCTCCCGTGTCGTGAAACCGAGGACCCGAAGCGAAGCAAGCTCGCGACCGCGTTCGGAGAGCGCAACCCGGGCGGCGTTATAAACCACGCCGAAAACGATCGCGCATGAGAAGACAACCAGAAAGAATGTGAATCCCCCTATCGTTCTCGCAAATGTCTCTTCGAATCCTTTCAGGATCACGCCGGGCAGACCGACGCCGGCGACGGACGGCATCTTCTTTAGTTTCGAGTACAGGCCTTCGAGATCGGCTTTGCTGACAGAAAGGTAAGCGCCCGACACAGCGTCGTCCTCGTCGATAAGGCGATTCAGCGCGCTGATCTCCATATATGCGTTGACCCCGAGCATTTCATCTATCGTTTGAACGACCGCGACCCGCCGGGTCGGTCGCGAGCCTTCGAGAACCTCGAGAGTCAGATCATCCCCGACGCCGACGTCGAGCTGCTCGGCCAGTTGTGTCGAGATCAGCAGGCCTGAAGGCGGTGGCCGGTGAGCTATCCCATCCTTATCGACAATTCGATGCAGAAGAGCGTGGGGCTCGACGCCCTGTACCGCCGTTCGTTTTTTCAGATGTCCGTTACGGAAACGAACGGGAACGGCACGGAAGAATTCAGCATTTCGGACGCCCGATAGTTCCCGAAGTTCGTGCCGCACTCGTCCCGGCCGCGGCGAATGGAATGTGACGATGACGTCTTCGCGAATTGCCTTATGAAACTGCACTTCGATGATGCGATCGATCGCGTCGAAGAAGTAGAAGCCCGTGAAAAGCAATGCGGCCGCCAGCGAAATACCGAACATCGTAAGAGCCGCCTTCACCGGATAACGCGCGACGTTTCGAAGAATTATCCTGTTTGCCGGCGACGTAAAAGCTCCGATCCCGATTCGCTCAATGAATCCGCCCGTATACGATGCCGGGGCTTCCGGCCGCATGGCTTCCGCAGGCGGAAGCCTGACGACCTCGATCAAAGACCACATAACGCCGATGGCCGCCGCCAGGAAGCTTAAAAGGAAAGAAATCGCGATGATCACCCATCCGACCTCAAAGTCGAGCACCGGAAAATGAAAATACTCGGTGTAGAGATCAGTCATCATCGAGCCGAGCCAGATTCCCACACCGATCCCGACGGCGACGCCGGCCGCAATGCAGCACAGCGAAAGAAGCAAGTAGTGCAATGCGATCCTTTGGTTGGCGTATCCGAAGGCCTTCAAGAGACCGATCTGTTCGCGCTCTGATTTGACCAGCCGGGAAAAGACGAGATGCAGCAGAAACGCCGTCACCCCGAGGAACACGAGCGGCAGGAAGATCCCAAACGTCCGGAGTTGAGAGAACTCGTTCGAGATAAACCGAAACGACTGTTGGTCAATGCGGCCGTAAGCTCCGAGACCGCCATACTCGGCGAGAATGCTGTCCAGCTTTTCGACGACCGCATCTTCATGGGCGCCGGGCGCGAGCGTGAGCGACACATCGTTGAATGCCCCGTCCATCTGGTAAGCAGAAGCTACCTCACGCCGCTCGATCCAAATGATCCCGTAACGGCGATTATCGGGGAACACGTCGCCCGGCCTGATCTCATAGATGTACTCCGGCGAAAGTGCCGTCCCAACGATCGTCAACTTCCGGACGCGGCCGTTAATATTTGCTTCGATCTGATCGCCGGGTTTGAACGCATTCGCCTCCGCAAAGGCACCGCTGATCATGATCTCTCCCTGCCTTCCCGAGTCGATGTAGCGCCCCCTGATCAAATGAAGATCGTTAAGTCGGTCAGTCTGACGGGATGGGACAGACACCAGTTTCGCCTGTGCCGGTTCGGGAAGGTTAGGCAGGTTGAGCGAGATATCGGCGACGACGCCGGTTTGAACCTCGGCGACGCCCTCAATATTCTCGATCTCGGTACGAACACTTTCCGGCGCTCGCTTCAGACCGGCGAATACATCGGCAAATCTGTATTCGGAGTAATAAGCTTCCTGTGAGATCTTGAGGGACGTGAAGGTCGTTCGCATCGCGACGAACGATGCGACGCCGCACGCCACGACGAGCGAGGTCGCAAGCACCTGCCCACCCATGTGGCGAATATCGCGTCCGAGTTTTTTATAAAGCGCGCTCATTCGTTACCACTCGATCTCGTCTGCACCGAGCTTGTGAGTGTTGATCTCGGTCGAAGTGATCTCACCGCTTCCGATGCGGATCACGCGGTCGGCCATTTTCGCTATCGCAGCGTTGTGTGTGATGACAGCTGCGGTCGTCCCGAGCTCACGGTTGACTCGACCGATCGCCTCCAGAACGATCTTTCCGGTTTGGTAGTCGAGAGCTCCCGTCGGCTCGTCGCAAAGCAGCACATCGGGATTCTTTGCGATAGCTCGCGCAATAGCGACCCGCTGTTGCTCACCGCCCGAGAGCTGCGCCGGAAAATGATCCATTCTTGTTCTCAAACCAACCAGCTCGAGAGCGGAGGCCGCGTCCATTGGATCTTTTGATATCTCTGTTATCAACTGGACATTCTCGAGGGCGGTCAAACTCGGGATCAGATTGTAGAACTGGAATACGAAACCAACATGGTCGCGGCGATATTCGGTCAACTGCTCGTCATTCGCTGTTGTTAGAACATGGTCGCGATAGGTAACGGTTCCAGAGGTCGGAACATCGAGGCCGCCGATGATATTCAAAAGCGTCGACTTCCCGCTTCCCGACGCCCCAAGCAGCACGGCCAGTTCTCCCTCGTACAGATCAAGATCGACCGAGCGAAGAGCGTGGACCTCGACCTCGCCCATCTGATATACCTTAGACACGCCTCGAATTTGGAAAATTGCCGCAGAATCTTTGATCGGCTGTTCGGAGAATTGAACCGCCGCATCGGGCGAAACGCTTTTCGAGGGATCGGGCACGCCGGTCATCGGAGTTTCGATCGAGATTTCGCGTACCTCAGTCATACACGAATACCTCGATTCCAATGTGGACCATACCGCTGAAAGCCCGGTCGGCGAAACGGGGAATCCGAATACATCCATGACTGGCCGGGTGAGGTGGTACGGAGTTACTTCCGTGTATCGCAATACCGCCGTAGAAATAGTTCGGATAGTAGAGATTGCCCAGGGAGGCCTTTCGAACGCCGTTGATCTTTCGTTGGATCTGGAAATGACCGCGCGGCGTGTGCGCGATCTGCCATTTGCCCTGATCGAAATATCTCTTTTCGTTTCCAGAGGACACCGGAAGAATACGGATCACCGTTCCTGACTCGTCCGTCAGAAACAAGACCTGTCGCGTCAGGTCGACCTCGACATGTGCCCCCGCGGTCGGAAACCGCGCGATGGGACGCTGCGCGAACTGAAGAAGTTCCATGTCGGCGGGACTTATGACTCCGGTTCTCTTTCGACCCTCGACTTTTTGAAACGCCGTTATCGCATGACGTGTGGAAGCGTCGGCAACGTCATCAACTTTCAGGATCCAGTAGCCGAGCTTTGAAAGCAGAGCTTCGACCTCGCGGATGCTGATGGGCGTACGGGTAACCGGCGTCGGCTCGTTCGCCCTCAGCGAAATGCCACCGCAGAGAATAACTACGACCATTAAAGCCAGTGCAAGAACTTTGATATTTCTGCGGGTCATATTTCCTTTAAAGAAAGAGACTCCGGTCTGGAAATATCTGGCCGGAGTCTCATCACGCTCATATCACCTTCCTTCCCAAAACATCACGCCGCGGCCACGGCGACCTTTGTGGCGCCGTGCTCCGCAGCCTTGGGCAAGGTAAGCTCCAGCATTCCATTGGTCAGCTTCGCCGTAACCTTCTCGGCCAGGACCGGAGATGGCAGCGTCAACTGACGGAAGAAACGATTGCTCCTCCATTCGCGGACGATGGTGTTAGCCTCTTCGTCCGGTTCGTTTCTCGATTCGGTTTTGCCGCTGATGATGAGCATGTTGTCCTTAACACTTACTTCTATCTCGTCGGGCTTGAAGTCCGGTACCGCTGCCTTCACGAAAAGATTGTCTTTCGACTCGCGGATCTCGACCGGCACCGGACGGAGAATCTCGCTCTCGGCCTTGAACCAGTCCTCGACCTCCCGGCCCCATTCGCCGCCACGCTCACGGAAGAATTCGAACGCGCGTCGCGCGGTCTCCATGGTTATGTCGGTGAGCTTCTCGAACATCTTTTCGGCTTCGACAAACGTCGGGGAGATAGTCTCCATTGCGGCGTTTGTCGGCTGCATCGCGGTGATCTCTTTGGTTTCCATTTCAGTTGTCTTTTTCATAATCAATTCCTCTCAAAAAGGCAGTCTCCACTTGAGGGTTCGCAACCGACGTGCCGTTAACGCTCACGCGAAACAATGAGCAATAACCAGGACTTCGCCGCAAAGCCTGGATCCTCATCCTGAAAAAACCGCGATCGCCGCGAAAAATTTCGCGAGTCTCGAACATCACTGAGCGGGGCAAATGGACGAAAGACCCGGTTTTTTTCGACTGTGTCTTCGCCGGCAGGTGTGGAACGCCCGTTGCGGCTCACTAAGCTGATAGCTGAAGGACCCGGGCAGGCTGGCTGGTGGCAAATTCGGGGGTCTGATCTGAACCGTAGGAGGCGTGATCGAATAGTACGGTATGACCTGTCCAGTCAGACGCCCCTGCACCGACCTGGGCCTTTTCTCTGAGTGCCTCGCTGGCGACTAATGCTTCGTCGGCGACAAAACAAGGTATGCCGTTCACTCCTCAACAATTTCTGGATGTTTTCGCTGCCTACAACGAAGCGGTCTTTCCGATGCAGGTGGTTCTTCTTGTTGCGGCTCTCCTGTCGATCCGGCTGGCGGCGAACGGAGCGAGCAAGACAACCGCGGCGATACTGAGTTTCTTATGGCTCTGGATGGGCGTCGTTTATCACTGGCTATTCTTCACACAGATAAACGGTATGGCATATGTTTTCGGGGCTGGATTCGTCTTACAGTCCGTGGCCTTGTTTTATTCCGGCGTCGTCACCGAAAAACTTTCTTTCGGTCGACAAGGAGGTATCCGCGCGTGGGTCGGAACGTCGTTGATTGTTTACGCACTTCTAATTTACCCACTTATCGGCATCGCGACCGGTCACCCATATCCCTATGGGCCGACGTTTGGCTTGCCGTGCCCGACTACGATCTTTACCATCGGCCTTCTGCTGCGATCGGGACGCAAGATGCCCGGCTATTTACTGGTGATACCGGTTCTCTGGTCGCTCGTGGCATCATCGGCGGCATACTTGCTTGGAGTCTGGGAAGACTTTGTTCTATTGATCGCTGCGGGCTCAGTAGTATGGTTAGTGATGAGCACCCGGGTCCCGTTTAGATTTCACCCGGCCCGCTTGGGTTTGACGCCGACACATGTCGAACCGAAGTAAAAGGAACATCTTTCGCGCAAATGACCTTTTGCGCGTCTGCCAATGAAAGCGTGCGTTCTCGAAAAACCGGCGTTGGTAGACGAGCATCCGCTCGTTATCTCTGACGTGCCCCGGCCAACTCCCGGAGAAGGAGAGATACTCTTACGCGTCGAAGCTTGCGGCATCTGCAGGACCGATCTTCACGTTGTCGAGGGTGAACTGCCGGCAAGGCTCTCACCGGTTATTCCCGGGCACCAAGTCGTTGGCATTGTGGAGGCTGTCGGCACTGGTGTCGCTTCACGGGCAACAGGGGAACGCGTTGGCGCCGCGTGGCTTCATAGCACCTGCGGGGAATGCCGTTTCTGCATTACCGGTCGCGAGAATCTTTGCGAGAGGGCCCAGTTTACCGGGTGGTCCTGCCACGGCGGATTCGCAGAGTTCATGGTCGCAGCCGCTGATTTTGTTTATCCGCTTCCTGGCAATCTGGAAAGCACACAGGCAGCTCCGCTTCTTTGTGCCGGGATCATCGGTTATCGCGCATTGCGACTAACGGGCGTTTCTGCGTGGGAAGGCGCCCGCCTCGGAATTTACGGCTTCGGTGCAGCCGGCCATATTTGCATTCAGATCGCTCGATCGCGAGGTGCGGATGTGTATGTGGCGACCAGGGACCGGTCGCGCCACCGTGTGCTGGCGGAAGAGCTCGGGGCCGCATGGGTCGGTGACACGTTCGATCAACCACCTGTCCAACTGGACACCGCCATCATTTTTGCACCGGCCGGAGAGATCATTCCCACCGCTCTCAAAGCTCTCGACAGAGGCGGCACGCTCGTGTTGGGCGGGATTCACATGAGCCCGATCCCGCAGTTTGAGTATGACCTCATATACGGCGAACGCTCGATCAAAAGTGTCGCCAACAATACCCGGGACGACGGACGAGACTTTTTGATTGAGGCCGCATCGATCCCTGTCCGGACCTCCGTCACGACATTTGAGCTCGGGCAAGCGAACGAGGCGCTTATCGCACTCAAGAATGACGCGATAAAGGGCGCCGGTGTTATGCGGATCGATTGAAAGAAACACTCAAAGGCCAGCTACCGATTGAATCGTGAAACGATCAGCGGAGCGAAGAACATAACCAGAAGGCCGAGCGGCATCAGCCCGCCGTTGAGAACGTCGTAATCCGAAAAGATCCTTTCCCAACTTAGCCCGAGTACGAGTCTCCCGATGAGGACCTCAAATCCGATTGTCAGTGCGACCCAAACCCCGCCTACCAAGAGATAGTCAACTCGGCTCGCAGCTTCGAGCCAACGCCGGAAGAGTAATGCCACCGCGAGTATCAATAATGAACCGCTGAAGACAGCTATCCGGCGTGCCGGGAAATCGCCGATCAGAGGCTGGAGGAACGCCACACGGGCGATCCCATGGATGACTTCCACAACGGCGATCACGAGCCAAACTTCGATCGCTCGTAGAATGACCGGCAACCAGTTAGCCTGATAGGTTGTTGCATAATTCATCATCGAATCTTTGCCAGTCAACACTCACGACGATCCGGCGTCTTGTCGCTGCTAGCGTACGGTTGCTGTCGCAATAATCTCGGTATTTTCATATTCGACCAAAACCGGAAACGGCTGAATAAACTTGATCAGCGTTTTTGTATTCGATGCGTCTTCGATATCGAGCACGCCATGAGGTCCGACCCCAGGTCCCTCAAACGCGATCCGGACGGGATTAGAAATGACGTGTGTTTGGTGACTCTCGGTGCCACTGCCGATCAGCAATTCGATCGTGAAGTCATCACCCTTTGGCTCGGCAGTCAGTCCGTGAAACGGCAGACCCTCGGAAATTACTTGTGCTCCCACATCGCTGCTAAAAACTTCGATGTGCGTCTCCCAGCCGTCGAGGTCGCGACTCAGGTTGTCGAGAAACTCCTTCCATTCTTGTTTCGGTATTTCGGTGATCATTTTCTTACGCTCCTTTTCTCGTGCATCTTAAGGCGCCGATGCCGACTTTCCGTTGGATACGGGCGGAGCAGGAACTCGAACCCGCACAGCCTCAACGGAGCAATATGCCCTCGCGGCAACGGCGGCCGAGGTGGTTCCCAGAAGCACTCGCTCAAGACGACTCCCGTATGCATTGGCGCCGACAAAGATACAATCGGCACCCCACGCCTCGGCCTCCTCGACGAGAATCTGTTTTGGGTTTCCGGCACGCACGCGGAGGCTCGCTTCCAATCCACTACCACGAAGTTTCGTGACCGCGGTGTCGGCCAGCTGTTCGACCCAGTGCTGTTCAGCGAGGTTCACTTCTTCCACCATCCTGACAACCGGGGGAACAAAGCGCGTTATTGCGATGGGAGTAACGAGTTCGGTCGCCGTCACTAACCTGACTTCGGTGCTTTCAGGCCAGTCCCGCGCTGCTACCGCATCAACCGCGGCGGTTGCGCCTTTCGAGCCGTCAAATCCAAGGATTATCCGTGCGGCTCCGGAAACGGAATCTGCCAGGTTTTTTCCCCGGGCGACCCTTACAGAACAATGCGCTTCGGTCAACACTTTTTGAGAAATGCTGCCGAGTAAGAACCGGCTTAATCCGGATTGACCCTGTGACCCCACAACGATCAAATCAGATGAAAGCTCGTCGGCAGCGGCCAGAATTTCCCACGCCGGCGAACCATAGGTCGCTGATGAAGTTACTGTCCAACCCGGCAATGCGGTGCGAACCCGTGCCTCGGCATGTTTTACATGGATCGAGGCTTCCGCTAACACCCTTTCTCCCTTCGCCCGATGGTGCCGCACGATCTCCTCTATATAAACGGGAGCTTTTTCGACTGGATTGTCGATTGAATCAGGCGGAGGGAGCCAGACTTCGGCCACTGAAATTACATGAGCCGATCCCTTCTCCTGAAGCCCGGCCCGATCGAGATCATCGATCGCCGATTCGGCACATCCTGATCCGTCGTATGCGATCAATATGTTCATAAGGCGTCGAAGCTGCGAGATTCCGAGTCGAAAAGCTGCTTCGCTCGATCTCGCGTCCGCTGTGCCTGGTGCAATACGCATGCCTGCTGTAATCCCGGTTTTCTTGATCTTGTTTTACCTGATCGTGATTTTTTTCGCGTACGAGTGAAAACTTTCTCGCGCGTGGGCAGGTATAATAGCGATGACCAGATGATCATCGCTTGCCTTTCCAAAGTGTCTTACCGCGTCCCACTGCTGATCGCATCCGGGCTTCTGCTTCCCCACTTGGCCGGGGCTCAGCTCGTCGAGAGAGACCTGCTAAAAATGATCGGGACGGAAACGTGGTCTAAGGCGGAGTTAAAATCCCTGGAAAAGGGCGATGCAGTCGTTCGTGCTCTGGAGACGAACAGCAAACAGGAGTTGTCGACGATCGGTATCGTGCGGATCAAGGACCTTCCGCCCGTTTCGATGCAGACATTCCGACAGAGCCTTGATCAGAAGGGCAATGACACCCGGAAGGCAGGTGGACGTTTCAGCGAGCCGGCGATGCCGGACGATCTACTTGATCTTGAGCTGGACGATGACGCCATCAGGCAGCTTAGCAAATGCAGCGTAGGTAGATGCGACTTGAACTTATCTGCCGCGATGATCCGACGTTTTGAGGCCGAGGTTGACTGGAATTCTCCCGAAGCCAACGCGCGTGCAACACAACTGATGAAGGAAATGTTGCTCGCGTACGTAAACGGCTACCGGCTCCGCGGTGACGCCGCGCTCGGTGTCTACGACAACCGGAGAAAAGTTATTGACCTCACGGCTTCGCATCGTACTCTGCTCGCTAGTTCATCCCTTATTTCCGGTCTCGCTCCGGAATTCGTCGAATACCTGCAATTGTACCCAGGCGGCAAACTCGACAATCTGGAGGAGAGCGTGCATTGGTCGGTACTAGACTTCGGATTAAAGCCGAGCATCACTCTGTCGCATACGTCTGCGTATACACGAACCCGTCCCGAGGGCGATCAATTGTTTCGGGCGTCAAAACAGATCTATGCGAGCCGGTATCTTGACTGCTCGCTCACGTTCACGCTACTCGTACGTGCCCGCACCGAGAATGGAACCGACACATTTCTGATCCTTATTGACCGGTCTCGATCGGATGCGCTTGAAGGTGTGCTGGGCAAGCTTGCGCGTCGAATGGTTCGGAAGGAGTCGATTAGTCGGATAACAGAACTGCTTGAGAAAGCTCAGTCTCGATTAATCGCATCGGCTAGGGGCCCGGCGGTACCGTCTACCGAATCGGAAGATCGGGGTTCTGTCATCAAGCGTATCTTGAAAGTAGCCCGACATCCGGTCGCCCTCATCACGGGCGGCATCGTAGTAATTACTCTGCTTTTTCTTGTCTGGCGAAGAAGGCGAATACGCTGACGCGCCTAATAAGCTGGAACCGCGGGTGAAGTGGTTACATAGCGCACGAGCAACCCCGGTCTGGTATCTCCCGGCGTTTCGCGCTGTCCCTAGCTGGCGGCCGCTTCGCGTCCGTGAGGCTGCAAGGATCCGTGTATCAGAAACAAGATCGCCGGGACTAAGAATGGCAAAAGCACCCAGCCCTGTCGAAGATCCGAGCTTAACAGCCAGCCGTATACAAGATAAAAACCCGCAATACTTGCTAAGATGATCACTCCGCCTAGCAGCTCTTCGCGCCACGCCAGAACGAGTCCGATCACCACCCCGACGGGAAAGAATCCCAATCCTATCCATTCTCGAACCGATAGACTCTGGAACTGAAAGTCGGTGCCAAAAAGGAACAAAAGCGTTACGGCAAGGCAGACCACCGCGGTTGCATGCGCCGACAGACGCAGGAAATGTTGGAACGTTGTTTCACTAGCTCTTGCCTTGAACATATTGCTCACCTCCGTGATCGAACTTCTTCATGCCTTTGACGGGACCGAGGGTGTTGCTTACCCAAACGCCAGCACGTCATACTCGGCTTCGCATTCCGGGCAGGTCAGCTTGCTCTCAAGATCAAGTTCGATCATCCGCTCAAGATACTGCTTCGTATCGTCGTCTACGTAAAGGCTTCTGCCGCAGACACTACACGCGGCCTCCCACCTGTTGGTCTTAAGCGGGTAATACGTCGGACGACCTCTTTCAATTCGGTCCGCATCAAATTCCTCTCGTAAGCGTTGCATAGAAACCTCCGATTCGTTATCAGGCTTTGGCCTGGCATTCGGCGTGCCCGCATGAACAATCCGTCTCCTCTCTGGCCTTTTCGCAGGCGATGCTGCAGAACTCGCTGCCCGGTTCCGCTTCACAACCGCACGCGACATGTGCACACGTTTTCTCACCATTCGCATTCACCATTTTCCAACTCCTTTTAGTAACGATTTCGGCGGTGCAAGCGAAGCTTCGGCTTCGGCTATGTACTTCCGGGCGCGAAAGACGGAGTCAGGGTTAAGCGATATGGAATCGATCCCAAGACTCACCAGCCAAGCCGCGAACTCAGGTTTGTCCGAGGGAGCTTGTCCGCAAATGCCGATCGGTTTTCCGGCCACGTGGGCCGCAGCGATCGCGCCCGCGATCATATCCTTCACCGCCGGATCGTCTTCGTCGAAAAGGCCCGAGATGGTCGCCGAGTCTCGGTCGATTCCGAGTACGAGCTGCGTCAGATCGTTCGAACCTATCGAATAGCCATCAACGATCTCGAGGAAGTCATGGGCTCGTACCACATTCGCGGGGATCTCACACATCGCGTAGATCTCAAGTCCATTCTCACCTTGCTTCAATCCGTTCGCTGCCATCTCGTCGACGACCTTCCGAGCTTCTTTAGCGGTCCGGCAAAACGGGATCATCACCTTCAGATTCGTGAGCCCCATGTCATCTCGCACACGCTTCAACGCGGCACATTCGAGCGCGAATCCAGCCTTGTAGCGCTCGTCATAGTATCGCGACGCTCCCCGCCAACCGATCATGGGATTCTCTTCCTCGGGCTCAAACTCGGCGCCTCCGAGGAGCTTGGCGTATTCGTTCGTTTTGAAATCGCTTGTTCGAACGATCACCGGCTTCGGATAGAACGCTGCGGCGATCCTGCCGACCCCTTCCGAAAGTTTGCGGACAAAGAACTCACCGGGTGCTTCTTCGCCGATCATTGCTGCGATTTTGGTTCGCGCTCGAGGGTCCGACAAGTTCGGGAATTTCGCGAGCGCCATTGGGTGAACGCCGATGTGGTTCGTGATGATGAACTCGATCCTGGCCAGACCGACCCCGTCGTTCGGGATCGCCGACACCTCGAATGCTTTTTCCGGATCGGCCAGGTTGAACATCACCTCTGTCTGCGTCGGCGGGACCGCGGAAAAGTCGACGCGATGCACTTCGAAATCCAACTTGCCTTCATATACCCGGCCGATCGCGCCCTCCGCCGCCGATACTGTTACGTCTGATCCCTCAGCGAGGATCGTCGTCGCATTCCCGCACCCAACGATGCATGGGAGTCCGAGCTCGCGGGAAACGATCGCTGCGTGGGCGGTGCGGCCGCCGCTGTCCGTCACAACGGCCGCCACACGTTTCATGACTGGTTCCCAATCCGGGTTTGTGCTGGTGGCGACAAGTACATCGCCCGGCTCGACAAACGAAAGCTCGGAGCTTTCCCTCACGACCCGGACCTTCCCCACGCCGATCCTGTCGCCGACCGCCTGTCCAGTCACCACCGGTCGCGGAGGTTTATTTTTCAGTTTGTACGACTCGTAAAAGGGCTGCTGCGCTTTTCGCGAGTGAACAGTTTCGGGGCGAGCCTGAACGATGAAAAGCTCATTCGTCAAACCATCTTTTGCCCATTCGATGTCCATCGGCTGCGGATGGCCCGCCAGTTCCGTGTAATGATCCTCAATCAGACACGCCCATCGCGAAAGGGTCAGCACTTCGTCGTCAGTGAGCGAGAATCGTGACCGCTCATTCGCCGGAACCGGTTCGCTTCTTGTAGTTTTCGTGCCGTCGCCCCGAACCAGCCGCACCTCTTTCGTTCCGCACCGTCGCGAGATTATCGGCCGACGGCCTTCACGAAGCGTCGGCTTAAAGACCATCCACTCATCCGGCGTCACGACGCCTTGCACAATAAATTCACCCAGCCCGTACGAACCTGTAACCTCGACGACATCGCGAAAACCGCTTTCGGTATCGAGCGTGAAGATCACACCGGAGCTGGCGAGGTCGGAGCGAACCATCGGCTGAACACCGACCGACAGCGCGATCTTTGTCTGATCGAAATCGAGCTGGGCTCGATAGCTGATCGCACGATCGGTATATAGCGATGCGAAGCAATTGTGAATTGCCTTCAGCAGATCATTACAGCCCAGGACATTTAGAAAGGTCTCCGCGGCCCCCGCAAACGAGGCCTCAGGCAGATCCTCGGCAGTTGCGGACGACCGGACAGCAAGCCGCGGTTCTCGGCCCAACCGCGAACATAGCCGCCGGTACGCCAGTCGGAAGTCTTCCTCGAGATCAACTGGTATAGGCGCGTGAAGTATCGCCGACCGTACCTTCGCGCCGCGTCGCTGTAACTCCGCCGTGTCATTTATATCGAGGTCGGAAAGATGATTCCGAATTGTTTTTTCCAAATCATTTTCCCGCACGAAGCGGCGGAAGGCGTCGGCAGTTGTTGCAAATCCGTCGAGAACATTTACCCCCGCAGGCTTTAGTGCATGCAGGAGTTCACCCAGCGACGCGTTCTTCCCGCCGACCAGGCCGATGTCGGAGAGCGAAATATCCTCAAAGTCGATCGTGTATCGGTTAGTCATAAGGTCATGACCTCGTCACCTCACGATGAGGTGCAACATGCATGCCCCTAGGTTTTGATTGCTTTACCGGATAATCAAGAATGGAGAGTGTTTTCTGATACGCAGAAGTTCGCGATAGCCGCGGAAAAATTCGACCCTGAGCAAACGGTCCGGGTTGGCACGTGACAGGCGCGGAAACAGTGCTCCGATTGAACGGGGGGCTTCAAGGTCAGTTAGATGCCGGCTTTCTTGATTCAGAAGTTGAACTCCTGCAGGATAGAACCGGCTGGTGCGCGCCCCGATTAATTCTTTTCGATAACCGCCGCGGCTGCTATTTACATCGAAACCATTGGATATGGATTTAACCGCTGCTAAGAAGACTGAGGCGTCGGGCGGATCCGAAGCGGTCACCGAATTAGCCTTTAGCGAGCTTATCTCACAACTGCTCTCCTTCCGGAACCAGCTTGAAGATGCATGGCGTGGCGTCGAACGCACTCTCCCGGCTTTGCCAAGCGATAACCGCCTGAGTGCGGAGAATCTGGTCCATTATCTCGCCCTCCGTCGAAACGACATACGGGACCTTCAGAAGTATCTGGCCCGTCATGGAATGTCGTCGCTCGGTCGCTCAGAATCGCATGTGATGTGGAACATCACCAAGGTGATCGAGCTGTTGTATCGGCTCAGCGGGACCGACGTTCAAACGACGATCTCTGCTGACGCGGGGCCACGAAAGGAAGGCAGCGAAATTCTCAGAAGTCGCACTGAGGCTTTGCTAGGTCCACGGCCGGAGAATCGCAATGTGTGGATAATGGTTACGCTGCCAACGGAGGCGGGCGATGACTACGACCTGGTTCGAGATCTCATCCTCTCGGGAATGAACTGCGCGCGCGTCAATTGCGCTCATGACAATGCCCACGTCTGGAAGCGGATGATCGACAACGTCGTCCGGGCCCGAAAGGAAACCGGAAAAGACTGTTTGGTAGTGGCCGATATCGCCGGGCCGAAACTTAGGACGGGCCTGTTCGCCCCGGGGCCGAGAGTTATCAAGATCCGGCCGAAGCGGAACATATTCGGCGAGGTCGTGATACCCGCTCTGGTTTGGATCACCGATACGGAGACACCCCGACGACCTCCTATTGCTGGGGCACCGGAACTGCATTTTCCGTCGACTTTTCTTGGGCATGTTGGCGAGGGCTCAAAGCTCAGATTCGTCGACGCGCGCGGCTCCAAGCGTCAACTTACGCTACGCAAAACGGTAGACGGCGCTTTTTGGGGCGAAGCGGCTAAGACTGCTTACATAGTTCCGCAGACCGTTTTCTCGATCAAGCACCCGGTCAGTGGGCACGACCTCACCTCTAAGGCAGATGGCATACCGCCGTCGGAACAGTCCGCCCTGGTCCGCAAGGGCGATACTGTTTTGCTGGTACGGGACAAACTCGGGTTACCTGCAACAATCTTGGACGACGGAACGCTGGCGGAACCGGCGACTATCCCATGTACTCTTCCCGAAGTGTTTTCTAAAGTTCGGCCAGGCGAGCCTATATGGTTTGACGATGGAAAGGTCGGCGGAATAATCGAATCGACTGATCGAGATCTCTTAACCGTCCGTGTTACGCATGCGGGACCAAAAGGCCAACGCCTCGCGGCCGACAAAGGTATCAACCTACCGGACACGGATCTGCAATTACCGGCTCTCACATCAAAGGATCGCGAAGACCTGAAGTTCATCGTTGACAACGCCGACATCGTCGGATACTCGTTCGTCAATTCGGCGGCCGATCTCGAGAATCTGCGGACTGAATTGAACCGCCTTGGCGGAAAGGACCTCGGGATAATTCTCAAGATCGAGACCAAATCGGCATTCGAAAGACTCCCGGAACTTTTGCTGTCTTCGCTCGAGAGCCGGGCCGTGGGTGTGATGATCGCGAGGGGAGACCTTGCAGTTGAATGCGGTTTCGAGCGATTGGCCGAAGTGCAGGAGGAGATCCTGTGGATGTGCGAAGCGGCCCACATACCCGTGATCTGGGCAACCCAGGTGCTCGAGCAGCTTAGTAAGAAAGGCATCTATTCGCGGGCCGAGATAACGGACGCGGCGATGTCGGAGCGTGCGGAATGCGTGATGCTTAACAAGGGGCCGTTTATTACAGACGCAGTCCGAACCTTGGATAACATCCTCGTTCGAATGGAGCCTCATCAGCAGAAGAAGCGTTCGATGATGCGGCCGCTGAAGATTGCCGAGAATTTTTTCAGAGCAATAAACACACGTCTTAACTCAAACAACCTGTGAAAGGCTCTCTGCTGATTGGTCGTTTTTGATTACCGTTGGTCAGCGTGAAATTAGGTTCCGTTTGCTAGTAGTCGGGCCTCACGAATAAGGTACTTGTAATCTCCTGCAGAAGCGGTTATATTCGGCGTCTATTTGATTGTAAAGACGTAAGGAACCTCCGGTTTTCACCGGAGGTTTCTCAGTTTAAAGCTGGTGTTGAACTTAGTTTTCGCGGAGCAAAACTTGTGAACCATACCCGAGCCGTTTTTCTGCTTTTTCTCCTCAACCTGGTGGATGCATTGGTCACCCTCATTTGGGTTACCAGTGATCTGGCACCTGAGGCGAACCATCTCATGGCCGCTCTGCTCGACTGGGGTGTATTTCCCTTCCTGCTTGTGAAAGTTGGAATGGGCGCTTTTACGGCGGCCGTTCTTCTTTACGGCTCCGAGTACAAACTCGCGCGCGTCGGCGTCACGGTTGCACTGGTCACATACATCGGCGTTATGGGCTCTCACGTGCTTACGGGGCTTGCGGTTTTTGGCTAACCTGGGCAACAGGTCAAATAAAATCCCTTCCTTTCCAACCGTTTATACTCAGCATCGGAATCTTGCGTCCTAGAATTCTGTTGAACGCCGCAACTGCGTTGTTGTACACTGAACAACAGCGGAGCGGTCCCGTCTTTGCATCTCACCGAATCAGCCCGCCCTTCCCGACCCCCAGCCGTACAGTATGCAGATCTCGCGAGCCATCTCAGTTGTGCAAAATTGCCGGTCGGCGATTCGTCGTTTGTCTGCCTCGAGACCCGTTCTCAGCGGCGCGTTTGCTTGCGTCCTCGCGTTAGTTGCTTTCCATCTTTCCCTTGTCACTACATCGGCTCCCTTGTTGCGGGACGAATCGATCGCGGTCAAAAGGGCGATCGATCTCCTCGACGCGAAGGGCTTTAAAACCGAGGTCCTCGTGCTGCGTCATACCGCTATATTCCGTCGCACGGATCACTGGCTCAACGTTATCGCCGAAAAGGAGAATGCGTTCGCTGCGACCAATTTCCCTTTCCAGATCATTACCCTCTACCCGGATTTCCACACGCGTGCGAGCGATGACACCGAGCGAGCAATGATCCTCCTTCACGAGGCCCGGCACCTGCTTGCAGAGAACGAAGCCGATGCGCAGCGGTATGTATGGCGGAATCGAAGACAGCTCGGCTGGACACAACTAACCCACGGAACAACACAGACGTACATAACTGTCGAGCAGCAGACCCGTGAGCATCTGCCGGATCTGTTTACGTGTCCGAACAGAAATTGGAACGATTGCACCGAGTCACTCCGGGCCCGCAGATAGCCTCGGCACCCTAATTAGCCATTTAGAAAAGTGAGACTTCTTCTTACCGTATGTGAGAAGAAGTCTCACTTTTTCCTGCCAGCAGATTCGAGCGGCCGTTAGTCGATACTTCACTAAGCTGCTGATCTGATTGCGTCTGGCGGGATCTGGCGGGAGCCGTTTCATGACGGCACAGCGGTTGCCAAATATCACAGCACGCGAAGAAAGACGATGCTGTATCTGACCTCTGAAGCAGGTCCATTTCGATATCTGTCGATCCGCGGACAAACTAGAAATACAACCCCTTGGAGAGATTAGAAAATGAATTCAAAGAAAAACGAAAAAGGTTTCTCGCTCGTCGAGCTTCTCGTTGTCGTCATCATTATCGCCATCGTGGCAGCGATAGCTATTCCCAACCTGCTCGCATCACGCCGCGCAGCCAACGAAGCCAGTGCACAGTCGTCGATGCGAACGATTCACAGTGCTGAGGCAACCTATCAGGCCACCGTCGGCGGCGGCACGAACTATGGAACTTTGGCCGAACTAAACACTGCCGGACTGATCGACAGTGCGATAGGCGGTGCCGGGGGAACGTCGTCAAAAAGCGGATATGATTTCGCGCTTACAACTGGAACGCAGATCTATTGCGCGACTGCCGCTCCGACGACGCCTGGCACTACCGGCAACGCGTATTTCGGTGTTGAGACGGAAGGCGTCATCTGGAAACACACTGCCGCAATGACTTGTGCGGCAGGGAATCTGACGCCGGCCGGATCACCGATTCAGTAGCCCATTTACCTGAACATCTGTTCAGTTGTCCACTCGGAATTGGAGGTTCGTAGACATACGGATCTCCTTTTTTTAAGAAATAACGGGAACCATCGTGAAGGGCTTCAGCGAAAAAATTGAACTTTTGCTCAACAGCAATTTTGCCTGCCTTGGCTTTCTCCTTGTCGTCTGTTTCTTGTCGTTTGGAATCCCGTTACTATCTGGGCTTCCTTCGGGATACGACATGCTTACCGACATCAGATTCGCGACGGTCTTTCGCGACGCGATGCTGAACGGTGAGTTCTTCCCGGGATGGGCAAATGATAATTTTGGCTTTGGGAGCATAGGCGTTAGGTTCTATCCGCCGCTAGCGTTTTATGCACTGGCGATTGCAGAGATAATCACGGGCAATTGGTTTAGCGCTCTTTGGATCACGCTGCTCTTTTGGATGTTTGCCGGATGTGCGGGTCTTTATTTTTTCGTCAAAGAGCTTTCAACACCTTACCAAGGTCTGATCGCAGGAATCGTCTACGTTGTAGTCCCTCAGCATCTGAATGAAATTTTCCAGTTCTTCTTGTTCGCAGAATTCGCGGCGTGGGGAGTCTTGCCCTTTTGCTTTTGGTTTCTGACGAGGGTCTGCCGTGGCGGTTCGTGGTCAAACACCATCTTATTCGCGGCGGCATATTCGATCCTTATCCTGACACACATACCTACTACCATCATCGCGTCATTCTGTTTTCCGATATATGTCCTGGCACTGATGGATCGGGAGCAAATAAAACCTGCATTCA
>DASUSJ010000360.1:0-7340 GCA_036375155.1 Pyrinomonadaceae bacterium | reverse complement strand
ATAACTTCGCATAGCCTGGCGATCATGGAGCAGATAGTCGATTCATTCGCAATAATCTCCGGCGGCAAGATAGTTTATTACGCCGATATGGAGAATCTGCGCGAAACTGGCAACTCGCTGGAATCAATTTATTTTACGTATATACAAAACGACATATCCGGAGATCTCGGATGGCTGGGTCACTACAATTCCTAAGATATCAACAGGTAGCGCACTGGAGACGAGCATTTTCAGTAAGAAGTCAGCACGATAAATTATCTTTCTTCCTGGTCCTGATCGTTCTGATCGGCGCCTACCGTTTGATACTGCTTCTGAATACCGCTGCCAGTGAACTTCAGACCGGCAAAACCGAGGTCTGGGCCGCGATCGCAGCCATTGTCTTTTTCGTTTGGGCGATTCCAGCCGTTGAATGCCAGGCGCTGGCCGCGAAGACGGACGATTTTTATTTCTTACCGATCAACAAGCGCCGATTTGCCCTGATAAATATTTCGAATACTTTTCTGGTGCCGACTGCAGTGATCGCGCTTTTGATCTCAGTCGCCGCAATTTACCCGCTTCTCTTTTCATTGCATCCGGTTGTCGGCAGCTTAGGCTTATTCCTTTACTGCTTCCTTGCCGCTTTTGCCTGGACTGCATTTTTCCGGTTGTTGAAGATTGGGAGCTTCAGGGTCTTGATTTTCGTCGCCGCGCTTTCTTTGGCGATTTTTCTGGTGCGGCAAAGTCAGGCGTTTAGTGTGAGCGAGCTTATCTCAATAGCACCGATCGTGCAGATCGCGTCCGGTGAAGAGGTTTACAAAAACCTCACGTTGTTGGTAGCGGCAGTCGCCGCGGCATTTCTAGTTCTCCTGATTGTGATGACGAGTTCAACGTCGTCGCGTTCTGTTCGCAACCGCCGTTCGCCAGGAATCTTATCGCGGATAAGGATTCCGCTTCATCTTGGCGAAAGTATCAAAAAGGATCTTTTCTTCGCCTGGAAGACGCCCGATTGTTATCTCTCTCTTTTGGTCTGCACGATCTATGCGATCATTTTAGTTCAGGTGGATTTTTCATTCGTGAGCTTCAGCGTCGCGATAACCTTGTCGGTAATGCTGAGCACCACATTGGCTTTCAATATCTTCGGTTTGGAGACGCCCGCAGGTTTCCAACGTCTTACCTTGGCACCTATCAAACCGGCCGATCTCCTTAAGGCAAAGAACAAAGCTTTCTTCCTTCTTGTTTTTACTCAGTCGTTCTTTTTGCTGCCGCTCGTTTTATATAAGTTCGGCGTCCTTTGGTTATTCATCGCGGGCATAAAGACCACGTCAATTTGTCTTCTCTGTTTCGCATTCGGCAATCATCTATCGATGCGGTTTCCTTTTAAGATGAGGTTCTACGAGTTCTCTATCGGAGGCTCGATACCGGCCGCGCTGCTTGGCATAGCGTCGGTGAGCATAGTTTGTAACTTGCCCGACATCGTGTCGCGCGGACATGTCACGATCGCTTTGATCGGCAATGTTATTTTACTGCCGTTAAGTTATTTGGTTTATAGGTTCTCCCTGGACCGTGCTTCGAAGGAGCTCCCAGGTTATTGGGAAGATATTGGTCGTCAGCTCGCGTGAAGGGCGTGAGTACAGCAAGAACATTATGCAGAGCGAGTGCTTTGAGCGAGATGATCCGGATTAGCGCGAAACCGATTTTTTCGGCGGATCATTGTTGCGAATAGGATCCGACTTCGCTCTTTCCCGACGAGCTTGAACGAGCAGCGGAATCGCAAAAAACTGAAAGATCGCGGACCCGAGATAGGACGCCGGGTATCCCCAAACCTCGGCGATCTTTCCTAACGCAGGCTGCGAGATAGCACCGCCCCCCGAATTCATTAAGTTATCAGCGGAAAGCACCGTCGCTCTTTGCTCGGAAGGGACAATGCCGTTGATGAATGCCTGTCGCACGGGATTCAGCCACGCGAACACGATCGCCCACACGGCGAGCAGGCTCAGAACAACCCAAAAGCTGGCGGTTAGTCCGATTAGAATAAGCATTGCCACACTGACCAGCATGCCCGCAATGAGGATGGATGTCCGACGTTTGAACAAACGATTCGCGTAAGGAACAAGCAAACCACCGACGATCTGCGCACCGGCAACGATCGCGGCCGCTGCACCGGCGATCGTGTAATTCCCCGGTTCGCCGTATAGCTCCAGCAGGTAAGGCTGCATTGCGTAGAACGCATAGATGGCGACACCGCCGCTAAAAATGGAAGAGATCATCATCCACCGAATGGGCGCGTTGCCTAGGCCGAAGTCGACCGATGCAGAAACAACGTCGCGCACATCATTCAAAATCGAGCTTCGCTTCTTCGGCGCAAAGCCCTCGTCATGCATGAGGAATAAGGCGATAAGAAAAGTAATGCCGAGAGCGACTATTCGCATAATGTAAGGAACCCCGAGGCTGGTTAATTGGGCTACCAGGCCGCCGCTAACTGTTCCGGTGAGCATCGCGATGCCCGCGGCGATCGATCCCTTGGCGAATACGCCATCGAGCTCACCTTTAAAACCGGTATCCTTGAGGCTGTCGACAAGCCACGCTTCGGTCGCCCCGCTGAAGAATGTAAATCCAAGGCCGAGCAATGCCGACACAAGCGCCCACGCCCAGAACGGTCCCTTTATCTGCCAAAGCCAAAGATACGCGATCGTGGCTGCGAATAGCGTTGCCGTACCGAGAAGGAACGAAGTACGGCGGCCGCGTGTGTCAGCGACCACGCCGGTCGGTATTTCGAAGAGCACCTGTCCCGCAGTGAAGAATGCGTTGGCGGAAAAAGCCTGCGTGATCGTAAGTCCCGCATCGAGCAGAAACAGCGTGTTGATCCCCCAGATGAACGACGACGCGAAGGTCGAGAGCAAGGTAAGCGAGACATACGTTCTGACAATTCGGCGGGCCGCTTTATTCATCCGCTCAGCCGACTGTTATCACGCGTCGCTTTACCGGCGAAGAGAGAACGATCGCGGTGGTCGTTATGCCATAGGGAGTGAGTTTGTCGATGATCTGCTGCAGGTGTTCAACGGACGACACGGCAACTTTCATGATGAAGGAATCGCCACCTGTTCCCCGGTGGCACTCAAGAACCTCTTCCGACTGCTCCGCGACCTCAATGATGTGACTGTAGTCGACACCGGTGATGCTCATCCGCACAAATGCTGTTATCGGCAGCCCAACCTTCGCCGGGTCGATCTCAGCGCGATAGCCGGTTATAACACCCGCGTCCTCAAGCTTACGAACCCGTTCGATCACGGCAGGTGTCGTTAGACCCACGCGGCGGCCCAGCTCGGCATAACTGATCCGTGCATCTTGCTGGAGCTCAGTCAGGACTTTTCGGTCGATATCATCAACGGCCATGGAATCGCCTTACATCGTTAGGTGAATAGATGATACAAACTAACGATCTAAGGCGAGCTTATCACATTAACGCATATAAACTATTCATTGGCCTTATTGTTTCGACTAGAATGGGTTTTCACGGATAACTTTGATCCTGAACTCAACATCGTATTTATGAGAGGTGCCGCCGCAATGCCAACCGAGACTGCAACAACCACCGAGCCCGCCTTTAGCGTCGAGAATATTCACATCTCCGACGCCGATCTTCCTCCTTTTATAGACATGCCGTTCGAGGATATCGAGGAACTTCACCTCGATCATCCCGGCGCCCACGATCCCGAATATCGCAAACGGCGCGACTACATCGCGAGCCTTTCGAAGAAATTTCGTGAGACAGGCGTGATAACGGACGTCGATTACAACGACGACGAGCAGGCGATCTGGCGACACGTTGCGACACGTTTAGAAACGCTCCACGAAAAGTACGCGAGTCCCTTCTATCTTCGAGCCAAGCGGGATCTGGGAATTTCGAATGAGCGCATTCCGCAACTGTCGGAGATGAACCGCCGTTTGAAGGAGCTCACGAACTTCCGACTCGCCCCGGTCGAAGGGCTGGTCGACACCCGCGCCTTTTTGAGCTGGCTTTCATGGCGGACGATGCTTTCGACGCAGTACATCCGACATCACTCGCGGCCGGAATACACGCCGGAACCGGATATCGTACATGAAGCCATCGGCCATATCCCGATGTTCACGAACCCGGCCTTTGCGGATTATTCACAATTCATTGGGCACGGTGCTCGAATCGCGACGGACGAGCAGATCGAGGAGTTGGGACGCCTCTATTGGTTTACGGTGGAATTTGGTCTCGTCGAGGACGGAGGCGAGGTCAAGGCATATGGCGCCGGGCTTTTGTCCAGCTTCGGCGAACTTGAGCATGCATTTAGTGATGAAGTCGAGCGGCGCCCTTTCGATCTTGAGGAAGTTATCAACCACGAATACACATACAGCGATATGCAGCCGGTGTTATACGTGATCCCATCTTATGCGGAGTTGAAAGAAGTTACGAGAGAATATATCTCAAGATTTAAAGGCTAGTTCGCCGCTGGGACTCAGCAGCTCTTTGACAGTTTGCACAAGCGTTTCCGGCTCGTAGGGCTTTACCAGATAACGGTCGGCGCCCGACTGGAGAGCGAGATCGATCTCGTGCTGCTGTCCGATCGCGGACGTAAACACGATCGGGCTCGGGTCATCGCTTTGCCTGATCTTCTTACACAGATCAACCCCCGAACCGTCGGGCAGCCAGTTGTCGAGAATATACAGATCGAAGGAGCGTGAACCGATGAGTTCCTCCGCCTCCTCGATCGAATGCACCGCCGTGAACTCGTAGTCGGTCATGACAAAGCTAAGCACTTCACATGTGTCTTGATCGTCCTCGACACACAGCACTCTCTTGAGGGGCGGCTTGTTGTTTTCTTTTGTCACAAATTTGATGAGGAGAAGCAATTGATAGTCTGCATTAAAAGGTAGGTGCTGTCTGTCGGATATCCGACATAGTGTCCTCGCGGACGAACCTTGCGTACTCATCCTTTACGAGTTGGTAGCAATCGCACGCTGATGCGCGAAGTCTGTCGAGGTCGATGATCTCGACCCGGCCGCGTGCATAACGAATGCTGCCCGTGCGCTGCATAGAATTCGCGATCAAGCCGATGCTTGTTCTTTGAACGCCCAGCATGTTTGCGAGAAATTCCTGGGTCAGTCTCAGCTGCGTGTTACCGGACCGCTCGCACATAACAGCGAGCCACCGGCACAAGCGTGCCTCGATCGTGTGAAAGTGATTACAGACACACGTCTGAGACATTTGCTTCAAGATGACGTAGGCGAATCTCAGGATCGTATCGTGGAAGACGCCATTACGATTAAAAAGGTTGAGTACGATGTCCGCATCGGCTGTGAAACCGTCGCACGGCGCCTGGACTAGGGCGTCATACGGCATTTCGTTCTTGCCGAGGATGACCGACATCCCGACCATGCCTTCGAATCCGGTGAAACCGGCTTCGACCGACCGTCCCTGCTCGGTGACGCAGAGCAGGGACACCATTCCGTTGTTCGGAAAGAAGCATGTCCGCACCGCGTCGCCGGCTCGGGCAAGCATAGTCCCTGGCTCAAACTCTACGGATTCGAGCGACGGTTTAATGACCGAAAATTCGTCGGGCGGCAAGACGCTAAGCAATCGGTTGTGAATCGGATGACGTAAATCGTAAGCGTCATGCATATATCCACCTCTTCGGCGTGTAAAAAATATCGGGCTTGAATGGTAAACGAAGAATATCACAGATCGATTCGTCAAAGTCAGTGATCAGCATGCGAATTGCGGCTTGACGACGGCGATCTTTTTGAAGGGCGTACGAGGTGGTAACTGCCCCGGTATCGCGGCGACTGTATCGGCTACGTTATAATTTGAATAAATTCACGAGACCTACGGAGTTTTATGAGCGAAAAGAATCCTCTCGGGCTAAAAAAGATCCATCACGTGGAGTTTTATGTCGGCAATGCAAAGCAGGCGGAGTTTTATTACCGGAAAGCATTCGGATTTTCGCGCGCAGCATATTCAGGTCTGGAGACTGGCAATCGCGAAACGACAAGTTATGTAATGCGGCAAAATCGAGTGACCTTCGTCCTGACGACGCCCCTGCACCCGGACCATCCCGCTGCTGAGCATATAAAGCTGCACGGCGACGGCGTGCGCGACATCGCGTTTCAGGTAGAGGATGCAGACCACGCCTTTACGGAAGCAGTCAAGCGCGGCGCGACACCGGTGACGGATCCCCACGATCTCTCCGACGAAAACGGGCGGGTTCGGCATTCGGCCATCGCAACGTACGGGGACACGATCCACTCGTTCTATTCTTATGTCAGCGAACGTGACTTGGCGAAAAGCGGTAACGGAAACGGAAATCCAAAATCCAAAATCCAAAATCCAAAATACGTTGGTTCGTTCCTTCCCGGCTTCGTGCCGCAGGATGTCGCCGGAGAAGAGGTCGGCATCCAGCTCGTCGACCACATCGTCGGAAACGTCGAGCTTGGCAAGATGAATTACTGGTGCGATTTCTATCGCGACGTGCTCGGGTTTTTCCGTTATATAACGTTCGACGACAAAGACATCTCGACTGAATACTCGGCGCTCATGTCGATCGTCATGTCGGACGGTGGTCACAACATCAAATTCCCGATCAACGAGCCCGCGGAAAGCAAGAAAGGAAAATCACAGATCCAGGAGTACATCGACTTCTATCGTTCCGCCGGCGCCCAGCACATCGCCCTGCTTTGCAAGGACGTGCGACAGACGGTTGCGAAGCTTCAGGAAAACGGCGTCGAGTTCCTGACGGTTCCCGACACATACTACGACGAGCTGCCGTCACGCGTTGGCGAGATCGATGAGGACATCGACGATCTCAAGCGGCTGGGCATTCTCGTCGACCGAGACGACGAAGGCTACCTGCTGCAGATCTTCACCAAGCCGGTCGAGGACCGGCCGACCGTTTTCTACGAGATCCTCCAGCGTAAAGGTTGCAAGGGTTTCGGCAAGGGAAACTTCAAGGCGCTGTTTGTTTCGATCGAGGAAGAACAGAGAAGGCGCGGCAACCTGTAACGCGAGCGGCAACGATCTCGAAGACAATCCGGTGCCCCCGTGGACGACTGGTATGACGGCCCTCGCCGGTGCAACTGAATTCGAGGGGCCCTATTGGCATCGGTCCATCTATCTGGACACTCAGGAGTGGGACCCGCACGAGGTCGGTTCCAGCTCACCCAATCACTACCGAAGTCCTGATGTTGTTCGCAGAGCGTTCCCAATCTTCGACCGATGGGATTCCGCCCGGAAGACGGGGGCACTTTCCTGGGACACTGACGAATCAACTTTCGGAGCATTACCCGACGACATGCCTCTTTATCGAGACCTTAACCGGAAGATCGAAACGTTCCTC
>DASUSJ010000359.1:0-30958 GCA_036375155.1 Pyrinomonadaceae bacterium | reverse complement strand
AATTTGCCGTCACCAGGAGCAAGAGGGCGCAGCAAATCGTTTTAAGGAATTTCATATAAAACTCGCAGAGGAAAACTCTCTTTTTAATACAGTGTAATTTTTGAACCGGAAAAGACAAAAGTATTCTGTAAATTATAGTTTTTTGAGCGTGAACTTACAAATTTATCGCGGATTAATTCGGAAGAAAAAATTTATGGGGCGGCTAGAGGGAATCGAACCCTCGACATCCAGAACCACAATCTGGCGTTCTAACCGCTGAACTATAGCCGCCATGAACCATTTGGGATTTCGGATCTGGGATTGCGGATCTAACTAAATCCGCAGTCCGAATTCCCAAATCCGAAATCGATGCTCGCCCCCGGCACGACTCGAACGTGCGACCCACAGCTTAGAAGGCTGTTGCTCTATCCGGCTGAGCTACGGGAGCATATCAAAAAGCGAACTAAAATCTTAGCTACTGGGTATGGGCAAGTCAAACTTCAGGCGGTTTCGGCCCTATGTTCGCTGATCACCGCGAGCATCTGGTCGAAAACTTCTGTCAAATCGAGGTCGCTAGTGTCGATGACGATCGCGTCGGCCGCAATAGTGAGCGGCGAATCTTCGCGTGATACATCTCGCGCATCACGCTCGTTGATCTCGGCAAGCGTCTGTTCGAAGGTGGTGATTCGGCCCTTCGCCGCATCCTCCGCAAACCGCCGCTGAGCGCGGGCCTCGGGCTTCGCCGTCAGGAAAAACTTATAGTCCGCATTCGGGAAGACGACGCTTCCAATGTCACGGCCTTCGAGGACGCAACCTTTTGGATCACGGCGGCCGATCTCGCGCTGGTGGCGGACCATGATCCGCCGGACTTCCGAGATCGTCGAAACGACCGAGGCTGCCTGCGCGACCTCGAGCGTGCGGATCTCAGTTGAAACGTCATTGCCATCGAGAATCACCCTTAAATTGTCGGGTTCGCCGGTGAGCTGGATGCGGGCCTGCTCGGCGATGCGCGCGACCGCCGCTTTGTCGTCCGGATCCACTCCATTCTGCAGAGCCGAGAGTGCCGCGGCGCGATACATGGCACCGGTGTCGAGATAAAGCAGGCCGAGTTTTTTCGCAAGCATTTTACCGAGCGTGGATTTACCGGCTCCGCTTGGCCCGTCGATGGCTATGATCATCAGTTCAGAGTGCAAGCTTCAGCTTGTGTTTAACCTATTGATTTCTTGATCTTGGCGGGTAGTTTATCAAAAACCATCCTGTATGACTCGCGGATGAGTTCTTTTAGTTCCGTTTGCGTAACGGCATTAATGTCCTCGATCGTGATCCAGTGATATCTCGCTACATAATGAGCCGGAATGATACCCTGCCGCTCGGTAAGCTCGGCAAATTTCTCGGGAGTTGTTTTGAGCGACACGCCGGAGTCACTGGAATCAGCTGCGGTAACAGTGAACATCTTCCCGCCAACCGAAAAGCACAGATCGTTACCCCACTTGACGTCCTCTGTGACCCCCGGTAACGCTAGACAGAATTTGCGAAGTTGTTCGATGTTCATCTGTAGTCATCAGCTATCAGCTATCAGCTTTCAGTTATCAGTGTATTCCGTAGGATCTCCTTCAGCATAGTGACCGTCTTATGAACGTCCGCTCGCGCGACATCACAATGCGTCACCATTCTCACCTGCTTGTCAGAGATACCGATCGCCAAGACGCCGGCCTTCTTCAATCGCTCGCAGATCTCGCCCGTGTTTCTTCCGGTTCCGGACACATCGAAGATCACGATATTCGTCACGACCGTATTCAAGTCGATCGATATTCCCGGGATCTCAGCGATTCCGGACGCCAACACCCGCGCGTTTTCATGATCTTTGTGCAGACGCGCCGGACCCTCCTCAAGAGCGATCAGCCCGGCGGCGCCAAGGATGCCTATCTGCCTCATTCCGCCCCCGAGACGTTTTCGCCAAGTACGGGCCTCGGCAATGAAATCTTCCGAGCCCAATAGCATCGAACCCGCCGGCGCACCGAGACCTTTCGACAGCGTGAACATCACCGAGTCGCAATGACGTGTTAGATCGGCGACTGAGACGTCCAAGGCAATGGCCGCGTTGAAGATCCGCGCCCCATCCATGTGTACCGGCAACCCAACAGCGTGCGCTTTCTCGCAAACATCGGCGCATTCTTCGGAGCCCATCACACTCCCGCCGGCGAAGTTGTGTGTGTTCTCGAGGCAGATCAACGCGGTCGGTGCGACATAATACGGCTTGTTGATATGTAGAGCAGATTCGATCTCGCTCCATTTAAGATGTCCTGAGCCGTCTTCGCTCTTTACCGGCCGGATCGTGATGCCAGAGATAAGCGGCGCGGCGCCTAGCTCGTAGTTCAACACATGCCCGCGTTCTTCGATGATGATCTCCTGCCCCGGTCGCGTGTGGAGCTTGACCGCAATCTCGTTTCCCATCGATCCGGTCGGGACGAACAGCCCAGCCTCCTTTTCAAATATCTCCGCCGCCCGTTCTTGGAGACGATTCACGGTGGGATCCTCACCAAAAACATCGTCTCCCACCTCAGCTGCCGCCATCGCCCCGCGCATTTTTTCCGAGGGTTTCGTGACGGTGTCGCTGCGGAGATCGATCATCGAAAAGGATTTTGACACGACATTACTAAATTAAGAATTACGGAATTACGAAATTGCATGGAAGTAAAACCGCAAACGCGTCCTGTCCGGAGGTGATTATTAATTGTGTAATTATTAATTTAGTAATGGGTAAAGCCGCGATTGTGTTTGCTTCTGTACGGCGCCTATAATCGCCGGAAACTTCCATCCGTTATTTTCACCGAGGAGAAAAATGTCACTCAGATCCAGATTTCCAATACTCGTTTTGTGTTTAGTTTCTCTGATCGGACAGTCTGTCGCCCAACTCGGCGCGCCGGGCGAGAAAAAAGGCAAAGGGATGATCGTATTGCGTGCCGCGCGGATCATCGATGGCACGGGCGCCGAGCCGATCAGGAACGGGGCGATCGTCATCAGCGACGACAGGATCTCTATGATCGGACCCTACGCCGCGATAACCGTCCCGGCAGGCACGCGTGTTATTGACCTTGGCGATGCGACCTTGATGCCAGGCTTCATCGATGCACACACGCACATCATCGGTCGTGTACTTGGCGACCCTGAGGGCAACAATTCGGGTGTCCGGGACTACGCATCGTTCGGAGCCATGCTCGGTGTCGGTAATGCTGAGCGAACTCTGCTGGCCGGCTTCACGACGATCCGCAACGTGGGCTCCCGTGATTTCGATGACCTTGCGTTGCGAAAGGCGATCAACGACGGCTTTATCGCCGGACCGAGAATACAGACCGCCGCTCACAGCCTCGGGATAACCGGGGGACACTGTGATGAAAACGGATACAGACCCGGTCTTGCTGATGGCGATTTCAAGACGGGAATTGCTGACGGTGTCGATCAAGTTCGCGCGGCGGTGCGTTACCAGGTCAAGTACGGAGCCGATGTCATCAAAACATGTGCGACAGGCGGTGTGTTGTCTGAAGGCGACGCGGTAGGTGCGACGCAATACACATACGAGGAACTGAAGGCGATGGTCGACGAAGCGCACAAGCTCGAAAGAAAGGTCGCCGCTCACGCGCACGGAACGGAAGGTATCAAGATCGCGACGCGGGCGGGCGTCGCGTCGATCGAGCACGGTTCGTTCCTCGATGAGGAAGGAGCGAAGTTGATGGCCCAGCGGGGAACTTACCTTGTACCGACGCTGATGGCGGGCGAAGGCGTCGAGCGGCTTGCGAAAAATGGGGTCCTCAAAGGATTTCGCGCGGAAAAAGCCCTTGCTGCGGCCGGTGCGATGCGCAGCGCCATCAAGATCGCGCTGGCGAACCGGGTTCCGATCGCACTGGGCACCGACGCCGGCGTAATCCCTCACGGCACGAACGCCCGTGAGTTCATCCTGATGGTCGAATGGGGAGGAATGCGGCCGATGGACACGATCGTTGCGGGCACCCTGAACGGGGCAAAGCTGCTCGGTATGGAAAAATCTATCGGTTCGCTAGCGGCCGGAAAACTGGCGGACATCGTTGCTGTTTCGGGCGATCCATTGAAAGACATCAAGCGGATGGAGAATGTGATTTTTGTAATGAAGAATGGAGCGATCTACAAAGGCGCGAAGTAGGACGTGAATCATCGGCGCCCAATTGCGCAAGGGAACTCGGAAACTCGCCGCGTCAGCAGCAATTGGATCAGAACAGTTCACATTTGCGGGAATCAGCCGGTCCCGTTGCGGCTGACGCGGCAATTTGATGTGGTTGGTTAATATCAAAAGGCCGCGGAAGCTGCCCACACAAAACCCGCCGATGCCCCGAGCGACGCACCCGTCCGAATGTGATTCCAGAAGGTCCAGTTCCTGAGATAGTTTGCCCAGACCTGCTGTCCTTGCGGTCTTGCCGGATCAGCCGCGGCGAGTGCGTTATTCATCGGAACATTGAATACCATCGTCACGCCGATGCAGCCACCCAAATAGAGCAAACATCCTGCTAGCGACCATCCGGATCCGGCCCATTCCCAATGGAAAACCGACGCGACTCCGAGCACGATACATAACAAAGCTGTCCCTAAGAACACACCAAGGAACATCGGGTTGATGATGATGAGGTTGATTGACTGCATTGCCGCCATGCCGCCGGGTACGCGTTCAAGGGCTCGCATCACCGCGACCGAGAAAATAAAGAACACGCCCGCGATCAGACCGCTTCCAAGGGTGGCGAGAACAGTCAAAACAAAGATGAGTTTCTCGAGAGTGGTCAGCACTTCAAATTTGCGACGGGACCAGTTCCACTTATACGCGAAGACCGAGACGGTTTGGCGAACTATCAGAACGGGCCATCGGACTGCTCATAGTTTCTTGATCGAATCCCAAAACTCCTGAGTCTGCTCGATATAATTGGCGTTCTTCGCCTCGGTAGCCCACGCATTGGCTTCTGCGATCACCTTCAATGCCTCGTCACGCCTACCGGCCTTTGCAAGGATCTTCGCTCTGAGCAACCCGTAACGCGCATTCTTCGGGTTCTTTTCCATTGCCGCGACTATCCACCCGTCAGCTTTGGAAAGGTCTTTGTTGTTGTGCAGGTAATATTCCGCCGCGAGAAAGTAATTCTGGTGGGTCATGACCGCGGGTGAAGCGATGAGATCTGCGATCTGTTTATCGACCTGCGCGTCGACATCGAGGTCGATCCTGAACTTGATCTCGGTATTCTCCCACGCGGCGAAGACGTTGACCGAGCTCGTTGCGATATCGCTGAATCCGATCGTGAAGGTCTCGACAAAATTCGATGTCTTACCCGGCTTTACCTTGAAGCGGAATGCATCCTCGGCCGGTTTGTAAACGTCACCGGCGATCGAGCGGTGCCGCGTGTTCGTGTGAATGATCACCGTCCACTCCGCCTCGCCCGGGATCGTGTAGAGAGCATAGGTCCCTGCCTTGAGGGCGTTGCCCTCGATCTTCACATTCTCGGTGAACGTTAGTTTCGTGGATGCATTCGCACCGGTCCGCCATACCTCGTTATAGGGGACCAGGGCGCCGAAGATCTTTCTGCCTTTTGCACTCGGGCGCGAATAACTGAGCTTCACCTGCGTAAGGCCGACTTCCTGAGTGATCTCAGTAAGAGGACTGAGCGTCGGCACCCTAAGCTCCTGCTGCCCGTAGGCCAATTGGATCGAGAAGATCAAAACGGCGATCGCATATACTAGTTTCATAAAACTACACCTCAGAATTTGTGTGTTGCTACGCATGATAAGCGAGCTCCTGGACGTTCCAGTTCGCCCGTTTCGCTCCGGCGCGGTAGGCGCTTTCCAGAAATTCGAGAATAATCTCGCGCGCATTCGGTAGCTCGCGCACCTCGTCATACATCAGCAATGCGAGATGTGCTCCGTTCGATTCCGCCCATTGAGCTGATGCGGGTGACAAGGGCTCGTTCGCAAGCTCGGCAGGTTCAGGCGCGGTGTAAGAGTAGAACGCCGGCGCGGGAACGGTCTTATCGTCACCGAACCAGAACCCGAAACTGATCACTTCGTGTGAATACGCTTCGCGCTCGACACGGTTGGCCCCGTCACGAACTGGTGCAGGCTTTCCGGAAAATCTCGTGAGCGCAAGATCGAAGCTGTGCCAGAACATATGCACCGGCGTGGACTTGCCGAGAAAGCGTCCGCGAAATTCCTCGAGGATGTCATCGACCGCCACGAGGATCTTATGAAATCGTTCGACATAAGTTTTATCGTACGACCTGTTCTCGGTGTCGTCTGGAAACGGCGTCGTTGACGGCGCTTCGTACGGGATCGGGCGTATGTTCGGCTCTATCCCGAGCTTCCCCAGATTCGAGAAAAGGCTGCTGTAAAAATCCGCGACGGTGAGCCCATCGTAAAGGGCGAAGTCTTCTACCGCTCCATCGCTCGTCGCGATCTTCAACACGTGATCCTGGAAATCAAACTCGATCTCGAAGTTTCCATCGCGGAAGGGAATCGTCCGAGTCGTCAATCCCCGCGGGCTGACGTAAAGCGGAACATGCCACCAGTGATTCAACCGCGGGTGCATTGCCAGGCGGATCTTCCCGACGATCTGACAAAAAAGGTGCAGCGTGTTTTTTGTTGGCCGCCACCCATCTAGCGGCATTTCGGGGAAAGTGTTGGACATATAATTGTTCGCCGTATTCTCCTTCGTGTTTTTGGTGTGCATCGTGGTTTGGGCTTCCTGAAAACCGTAACCACGAAACACCCAAAACACGAATACACGAAATGGACGTCCCGCACGCTTTGTTGCGGCCCTCAAGCGCGGCGACCCTGGACGAGATGCCGTCAACTGCTTCTAACAGGACAACATCAATGCATCGGACTGAGCCATCGTGCGACATTCGAGACGTACTGCTTTATATCCTCGAGCGCTTCCGGGTTCCGCTTATAGCCGTCGCCGGGGGGCTCCTCGACGAAGCTCGGACATCCGGCATCGACGTCCCAGTTGTAATCGACTACGTGATGAAAGCTCGATTCCGCGATCGCCCGGCCAAGATGATTTCCCGCCGCGTCAGTGCGGTGCTCGAAGGCTACGACTAGGTTAAAGGTACGCCCGGTCGCAAGGCTCATTCCGGTTGCGATCACACGCGCTGACTCGTCACTCCCCGGAGCGCCGACACCGCCTTCGTGCGGGTGCGCCGGGAAAAACTCGAGAAAGGATCGATCAGCCCTACGCAGCAATTCGTGCGGAGCCGTTATCTCGATCCGCTGAAAATCGCCGTTGGCGCCCGAATGATAATTCGGGTAATCAATACTCTCCGTGATCCGGTCATCGCGTTGCCGCCGTGTGGGGTCAGGATCCGGGTTGACCGAGTGAAAATAATGTGCGGCACCGATGCCGCCGAGAGTACAGAGCGACGACCCAAGATCGAAATGGTCACGCGTTGAGAAGATCCCGCCCCCACGTTTGCGAAATCGCGTGATGCCGGAACAATCGGCGGACGTCAGGCCCGTGCCCGCGTCCACGGCGAACAACCACAGCTGATCAAATTCCGATTCGTCCAGGTTGCTCAGAAGCGCGTCGTTGCCCGTTTCGTCGGACTCCCGGTTGCGGGTCGTTACCGCGTAGAGAGTGTCTCCGTTATCGGCCCGCAGCGAGCGCAGGTGTTCAGCAAGTAGCGAAAACCGACCGACGTGCCAATCGTCCTCGGTGAAAGGTATGGAAGTTTGCAGCAGTATCCTTGAGCGTATCGGCATACGTAACGATCACGACGCGGAGTTCGGTTGGGGCAGCGACTCAAAGAACAACTCGTCCGGATAGCAATAACCCCAATCCTCGCCCGGCTCGAACGACTTGATTATCGGATGACTCGTCGTATGAAAATGTTTTGTCGCGTGCCGGTTCGGCGAGCTATCGCAACAGCCGACATGTCCGCACGATTCGCACAAACGGAGATGCACCCAGCGGCCGCCGATCTTCAAACAGTCCTCGCAGCCGTCAGCGCTCGGGGCGACGGCGCGGATCTCTCCCAGATGTTCACAGGTTTGCATAACGGTTACATGCCTATTCTATAGTTTCGATTGCTGGTGTTCCAATCGTCTCAGGGACGTGACGCAGCGTCAGTCCGTCAGAGTCGAGTTCCTTTCCCGCTTGCCCGAGGGCGAAGAATATCCGAGACATTTTCAGCCAGGGTGTTCGATCGCCACCGTTGACTTCAAATATCTTCCTGCTGTAGATTTGGCCCATTCTAAAAACAAGGAGAGCTGTCTTATGTCCAATGTCGTGAAGGCGATTCCCGAAGGGTATGAGGGCGTGACGCCGTATTTGATCTGCAAAAATGCCGAAGCCGCGATCGAGTTCTACAAGAAAGCCTTCGGGGCCGAGGAACTGTTTCGTATTGGTCAGCCCGGAATGGTCGGGCACGCCGAGATGAAGATCGGTAACGCGATCATCATGATGGCGGACGAACATCCGGATATGGGCGCAATCAGTCCCGGGACGCTTGGCGGGACGCCGGTCCAGCTGATGGTCTACGTTGAGGACGTCGATGCGTTCACTGAAAAGGCGATCGCCGAAGGGCTCGAGGTCCTTCGCCCGGTGACGGACCAGTTCTATGGCGATCGTTCGGGACAATTCAAGGATCCCTTCGGCCACATCTGGGCATTCGCGACGCACAAGGAGGATGTTTCGCCAGAGGAAATGAACTCGCGCGCGGCTGCCATGTACGGAAGTTAAGCGTGGGCGAGCACGCGGCGTCCAACGGGCCGGGAGTTGTGCTCCGATTCTTTCGAATGAAAACGACATGAATAGAAGATTCCTGATTTCGGGCATTTCCGCTTCCGTATTTTTCTTTCTTTGGGGATTTCTTGTCCATGGTCTGTTGCTGACGCAGGACTACATGCAGATCCAAAGCATGTTCCGTCCGGAAGCTGAAGCGATGGGAAACATGCCTTACATGATCCTGGCACACGTGATCATGGGATTTGCCCTTGCGTGGATTTACAGCCAGGGCATTTCGGGAGCCTCGTGGATCGCGCAGGGCTTGAGGTTCGGATTAGCTGCCGCACTTCTTGTGACCTTTCCCTGGTATTTGATCTACTACTCGGTTCAACCCTGGCCGGCCGAGATCGTAGTGAAACAGGTGGCACTCGACAGCCTTGGATTGATTCTGGCGGGACTTCTCGTGGCGTTCATCAACAAGGACTCGTCGACGGCAAATAGCTAGCGGCCGGCATCGGCCGGAGTTTCGGGATACTCACTATGCTCGCAAAAGAGACGGTCGAGTTTCTAAAAAAACTCGACAAGAACAATAACCGTGACTGGTTCAATGTGAACAAATCGGGGTTTATTGCTGCGAACGACAACGTCATCGCGATCACCGGCGATCTTATAAACCGGATCGCAAAATTCGATCCGAGTGTCGCCGGTCTGGACCCGAAGGCCTGTGTGTTTCGGATCTACCGCGACGTCAGATTCTCAAAGGATAAAAGCCCCTATAAAACTAACCTCGGTGCGTTCATTGCCCCGGGCGGCAGGAAGGCGATGTCTCCGGGCTATTATTTCCACATCCAGCCGCGAGCCTTTTTCGCCGCCGCCGGTAAGCATATGCCCGACGCGGGCGAGCTGTTGAAGATTCGAAACGCGATCGCTTCGAACACAAAGGAGTTTTTGAAGATCGTCGAGGGCCGGGCGTTCAAGGACCGTTTTGGCGACCTGGATGGTGATCGTCTGAGCAGACCGCCGAAAGGTTTTCCGGCCGACCATCCGGCGATCGAATTTTTGAAGCTTAAGTCGTTCACAGTCTCGGAAAGGTTCACTGCAAAGGATGCGGTAGCGAAGGATTATCCGAAGATGCTCAGCGAAAGCTTCAAAGCGGCATATCCAATGGTGATTTTTCTACGACGGGCGTTAAGTCTCTCGATAACGTGAAAAAAGTGAAAAAGTGAAACAAAGGTGAAAAAGTGAAAAAGTGAGGTCAGCCTCAACAGACTCTTTCACCTTTTCACTTTTTCACCTTTTCACTTTTTCACTTTTTCACTTTTTTCACTTTTTCACATTGTCTCAGACTCGCCAGATTGGGTAGCTCCTAATGACATCGAGCATGCGACTGTTTCAACGCATCAGCGACACTCGAATCAAGCTGACGTGCATCCGTTAGAACCAGCATATGTGAGATCCGCGGCATTGGGCCGCTCAGCTTTGCCTTTCCGATCCTACCGTCAAACGGACGTTCTCCTAGATCGAACCCGATACGCAATTCCTTCGGCTTGATGTTCACCGCCGCGAACTCACGATTCTCCAGGATCGAAACGTAGGTCTTTTTCGGAAGGACCGTCGAGCTCGGAAACTCTTTCTTCACAAAAGCAAGAAATGCCTCATACAGCGGACGCATCTTGGCCGCTTTTGCGAATTGGCTTTCAAGAAGATCGTCGGTGCTCTGATAGACAGGCTTGCCGTCGTTCGCGTGGATTCCCGCGAGCAGCGATGCATTCATATGCCCGAAAGCGTGCTCGGACTTTAGCTTTGCGATCACTTCGTTCCGCTTTTTGGTCCCGAAACCGTCGATGATCTTCAACCACTCCGGTAGTTTCCTGCCGGTGTTGTGCTCAAGGCCGTCCAGAAACTCTTTCTCAAACTCGCCGGATGTTTTTTGTGACATAACCGATAAAGTGAAAAAGTGAAAAGGGGAAAAAAGGTGAAAGAGTGAAAAGGGGAAAAAAAAGTGAAAAAGGTGAAAAGGTGAAAAGGTGAAAGAGGTCTGTTGAGACTGACTTTACTTTTTCACTCTTTCACTTTCCCCCTTTTTCCCCCCCGTTTTCACTTTTTTTCACCTCCAAATTCCTAAAATGAAACCGATCACTGCGAAATAAACCGTGATGTACCCGCAGTTGATGGCGATGTACCTCCACGAACGCTGTTCGAAAAGCGCGATCACGATGAACATTGCGACGACCCAACCTACTCCCGCGAGCAAACCGGCGGCGACTCCCCACTGCCACGTCGTACCGGGTGCGCCGAGGAAAAACGCGAGGTTGTAGGACATGATCCATGCGAGTAAAAATGTGAGTCCGAATGTTTTTAGCAGATTCGATCCCGCGAGCTGTTCGTCCGTAAGACCATTCTCCCTTTGCCACGCTTTGGCAAAAAGAAGAGGTGACCACCATAAAGCGCCGATGACCAGGCTCATCACCGCGCAAACGAATACAGCAATGTGATTGATGTAAAAGTTTTCCATAACGGCTCGAGGATAGCCGCGTATAAAGTGGTGAGTATTGGAAAAAATTTACCTCAGGTTAGTGGTGAATGGTGAGTGGTGAATGGTGAGTGGAGGTGAGTGGAGGTGAGTGGCCTTAATTGTTGCAACCCCTTGAAAAGACCGCGCGATTTGCAGTTTTGTCTTCTCTTCACTCACCATTCACCATTCACCATTCACCATTCACCACTTTTCCTACCCAACCGGCACGTAATTCAGATAGTCGCTCTTCCTGGAGAGGTAATCTTCCGGAGTAAAACCGGAGAAGATCTTGAAGTCGTTGATGAAATGCGACTGATCGTAAAAGCCGCAGTCGTATGCGACGGCTGACCAATCGATACCGGTAACAGGCGCATCCTGGATCGCACCGATGGCCTTCTGAAACCGCATGATCTTCAGATAGGCCTTTGGTGCCAGGCCGACACGCCGTTTGAACATAGAAATGAAATGTTTTTGCGAATAGCCGATCTTCGCGTTCATCCTCGCCATGTTCAGCCGGCCGGGATTCCGCGACATCTCATTCACAGCAAATGCGACGCATTCGTCGACAACAAGTCGCGACGCAAATTTATCGAGGAGAAACTTTTCCATCAAAGCGAATCGTCGGTCGATGTCTTTCGTCTCCAACATCTGCTCTCGAAGCAAACCAAACTCTTCGCCCCAAATTAGGTCGGCATCGAGCACATGATCAGCAACCTCGTTCACCGGAAACGGGTAGAACGGATACGACATACCTTTCCTGAACGAGATGACCATCATCTCGGCCATCGTGCCTGCCGGAATGGTGATCGGCTCGGTCCGCACACCTGCCGCCCAGACGTGGTTACATGCCTGAATTTCTTTCAGAGTGTCATTGTCGTAGATGTACTGCGGCGTGTCGTGAAAATCGATGAGAATCTCTGTATCGCCGCTCGGTAAGAGCCGGTCGACATTGTGGGCGTGCTGTATGCCTTCGAAATAAATGAATACCTGAATGAACCGGCCGAGGGGGGAGCGAGGGATGTGCGTTCGGAGGACCACAGTTATTTCTCGAGCTCAATTATTTTTTCCACGCGTTTGGCGTGGCGGCCACCCTCAAAATCGGCGGCGAACCAGGCCTTGACGACCTTGACAGCATCATCTGGCGACATAAACCTTGCGGGCAGCGAAAGGACATTGGCATCGTTGTGCTCCCGGGCAAGTCGCGCGATATCTTCATTCCAGGCGACGGCCGCGCGAACTCCTTTGACCTTATTCGCGGCGATGGCCATTCCCGTTCCCGAGCCGCAGACCAGCAGCCCTTGGTCAAAATCACCTTTTGAAACCGCGTCGGCCACCTTTTTCGCGTAGTCGGGATAATCGACCGAGTCGTTTGAAGACGTGCCCATGTCCACGTACTCCACGCCGATCTCATCGAGTGTCTGCTTTATCTTTTCCTTTTCTTCGAAACCCGCGTGGTCCGCGGCTAGTGCGATCTTCTTAGTCATTTGTCATTTGTGCTTGGCTTTGGTGTTTGGCATTTGGCTTTTGGCTTGTGGTTTTTGGTTTTGGGTATTTGGCTCTTGGTTTTGGGTTTTTGGTCTTTGGTCTTGGGACGTTGGGTCTTAGGTCTCAGCTAAGACTGGAGTTCCCGAGTGAAGTCACAAAAACCAAAAACCAAAGACCCAAGACCAAAATCTACACCCATCTTATCCCCACCGACTGCCGCGGTGAAATCGCGGACAGCGAATTGTTTGTGGGAAATCTCTAATCGACTTATACTCTCTGGAGAGATTCGCCTGCCGATGACGCTAATTAACACCACGGCCAGATCGATATTCGTTACGCTTATCCTCGCGGCATCTGTCGCCGCGCAGGACTACTTGCCCGAGCTCGTAAAACGGATCAAACCATCGTCCGTCGCGATAGAGACATTTGACGCAAAAGGGAACGCACTTTCACGGGGCAGCGGTTTCTTTATCGCTCCAGACCGTATCGTCACGAACCGGCATGTGATCGAAAGGTCCAGTCGGGTCGAAGTACACCTGATGGACGGCAAAAAGTTCGTCGTGAAAGGCGTGCTCGCGGTTGATGGCGAAGGTGACTTGGCGATGCTGCAGGTTGACGTTCCGAAAGCTCTAGCCGTGCCGCTCCCAATCGTACGGACGGTCCCGCAGGAGGGCGAGTCGATCGTCGTTGTCGGGAATCCGTTCGGATTGGAGGGAAGCGTGTCGAATGGGATCGTTTCCGCGGTACGCGAAATCTCAGGTTACGGCAGGATCATCCAGATAACGGCGCCTATCTCGCCCGGGTCTTCGGGTTCGCCCGTCGTGAACATGTATGGGCAGGTCATCGGTATCGCAACCCTACAGGCGGCCGAAGGCCAGAGTTTGAATTTTGCGGTTCCTGCTGAACGCATCCTGCAACTGAAGGTCAACGAGCTCCAGACCGTGTCGTCGCTCTCGGCGGATACGCAGAAGAATAAGCGTGCTGCTGCGGAGCGATATTACTCGCAGGGCGTCGCTCAGCTTTCTCGGGACGATTACGCGCGTGCGTTGCAGTTCTTTGAACGCGCGACTGAACTGGACGCAAATTACCCGGAGGCCTGGTATCAGGCCGGATTTTGCTACGGCGTCCTCGGACGTCACCAGGACGCATTGAAGGCTTCGAAACAGGCCGCCAAATTGAGACCGGAGTGGGTTGAGGCGCACGTAAATATCGGCGCGTCGAGCTTCGCTCTGGGACAGTTCAAAGAAGCGGCCGATGCTTACCGGCAGGCACTGCGAATTGAAGATACTCCTGAAACACAATACGCACTTGGCCTAACCCTCGGAAGACTAAACCGCACCGACGAAGAGATCCTCGCTTACCGCCGCACGATAGCGATGAAGCCGGACCACCCAAACGCACTCGAGCGTCTCGGCGCCGCGTACTTCAAACAAAAACGCTGGGCCGATTCGGCATCGACCTACGAGCAGCTAAAGACATATAAGCCGGACGCGAAAACCTACAATGCCCTCGGTGAAAGCTACTTTGAGCTGAATAAGCCCGACGATAGCGTTCAGGCGTTCAACTCCGCACTGGGCTACGATCCTGAGTTTGAAAAGGCCCGTTACAACCTGGGCCGTGCGTATCTGAAGTTGGGCAGTCCTGAGATGGCTCGTGTGCAGTATGAGATATTGCGGAATGCTCGGTCGGAGTGGGCCGATCGGCTTTACGTTCTCATCGATCCGTAGGATAGATCATTGTTGCACCGGAGGGTCGCCCGGCCCGGCCGGATCTCCGTTTCGGTTTGCTCCCCGTACCACCCCTGTAGCGTCCACGAAGAAAGACCTTATGCCGGTTTCGGCGTAGTTGATCGGAGTGGCCCAAACCCTGAAACTCCCTGGAGCGCCGGGAAGAGCCTCCATTTGATATTGATAGCCGTGCTTCAGTCCAACGCCCAGTACCTGATCGATAAGACCGGCGATCTGGAGGTGTTGCAAAGTTTTCGCGTACTGTCCGTTCCCGGCCGTTGCGGCATAGGTCATTTGAGCGGTGTGAAGGGTTCGCATCGCCCCGATCGTACATCGCTCATTGTCGTTAATACCCCACAGTGCACACGTATCGATATAGTGGGCATTTAATTCGCTGGCCGGCGATCCGCCGAGATCTGCACCGAATAGCACGCCGCGCTGATCGATGTAATAAGATCGCAGACCGGTCTTCCTATATGTCGCCGGGGTCGCCCATGCCGCAAAGGTGTTCGCCGCAGGCTTCACGACGAACGAATATCCAAACTTTTGTCCGCTACCCAACGCCGCATCGATAAGCCCTGCCGCATGCAGTTGCGCAAACGATCCGAAATTTCCGTTACCAGAAGTCGATCGGTAAGTCGCCTGGGCGGCGCTTATGTGCGACATCGACTTTATAACGAATCGTTCATCGAAATACTTCGGCGGTGGGCCCTGTTGCTGTCCATGCGTGTTCGATATGAACAGTACGCACAGGAAGATGGTCGAAAGCAACGTGGCAACTATTAATTTTTGTGACTGAAACATGGCAGGAACCGGTGCGGAAAGGTGCCGAGGTCGGTCTCAGTATACCAGCGGCCACCACCGCGCTCAATCCTTTTGTCTGGGTGGTTTACCGGGCTCGATTTATCAAGCTCGCAACGAAGCCCGCACCGAAACCATTGTCGATATTCACGACCGTTACGTTCGACGCGCAGGAGTTGAGCATCCCGAGAAGTGCGGCTATCCCGCCGAAAGAAGCACCGTAGCCGACGCTGGTCGGAACCGCGATAACCGGAACAGCGACCAGCCCGCCGACAACAGATGGCAACGCACCTTCCATTCCGGCGACAACGATAACGACGCGCGAATTCTGCAACAACTGGCGTTCGGCAAGGATGCGATGAATACCCGCGACGCCCACGTCCCAAACGCGCTGCACCCGATTGCCCATTGTCTCGGCGGTGAGCGCTGCTTCTTCGGCGATCGGAATGTCACTGGTTCCGGCAGTGACAACTGTGATCTCGCCGGCACCGAGCTCCGCTTTATCGCGAAAGACGCGTATCATCCTGGCCGTCTCATGCCATTCGGCGTCGGTGTAAATGTTACGGATGTCACCGTAGACATCTTTGTTTGTCCGGCTGATGAGAACGTTCGGTCGACGCTCGAGGAGTTTTTCGAAGATGCCGCATATCTGCTGTGACGTTTTGCCCTCGCCGAAGATCACCTCGGGAAAGCCCTGCCGGTCCGCCCGCCCGTGGTCGACCCGCGCGTAGCCGATATCTTCGTACGAAAGATTTTTGATCCGGTCGGCAGCGCTTTCCTTATCGATCTCGCCGGCAGAAACCAATTGCAGGATTTTTTCGATCTCGGCTTTGTCCATGTCTTCTTTGCGGAATCTGCGAGCTCTGCGTGAAACCCATTTTCTCACGCAGAGCTGGCAGAATTCGCAGAGGAAGAATCTACCTTAACGCTCGCCTCAATACAAAAAAGGCGGGAACACCGATTCCCGCCGACAGGAGGATATGATTCGAAACTCTAGACAAGAAGGCCCGCGTACTTGGAGGCCCGGGCGAGCGTGATGAACGCCCACGCAACATAGTCATTGCTGACCAGGTCGAGAATCATTTTGTAGATCGTGCATTCGCATCCGTTCATAGCTCACCTCCTTCAAGATTTTGACCAACTTCCGAGCGTTCCCAACCTATAACGCGAAGGCCGATCCCATTTCGTATCAACTTTCTATTTAATTCCGGAACCGCTAAGATTTATTCGCACCTTATGGAGTTAACTGTCGGTATTACCGGAGCTTCGGGGACGATCTACGCGCATCGGACGCTGCAGCTTCTGGCCGCGAGCGGATCAGTTGAGACGATCAACTTGATCATGTCGTCCACCGCGGCGACCGTCGCGCAGGTCGAGATGGGCTCGAATCTACGGGATGCTGACAGCGGGCGGATTAATGAGTGGCTGGGGCTTTCAGCCGATTCAAATCTGATACGTGTCTGGCGGCTCGATAACCTAGCTGCGAAGCCTTCGTCCGGTTCGAACAAACAGGCCGGGATGATCATTGTGCCTTGCTCCATGGGGACGCTGGGCGCTATTGCGTCGGGAGCGGGCACCAACCTGATCCATCGCGCGGCGGACGTTTGCTTAAAGGAAGGACGCAAGCTCGTGCTCGTGCCAAGAGAAACTCCTTACAACGCTATCCATCTCGAGAATATGCTTCGTCTTTCTCACGCCGGCGCTCGGATCCTACCGGCTAGTCCCGGTTTCTATCACCGTCCGAAGACGATCGAAGAGCTGGTTGAGCATCTCTGCAACCGAATACTCGACCAATTCGATATCCCGCACTCCAGAAAGAGTGAGTGGAAAGGTGAGGAAGGCGATTAACCTCGCGTGTTTGCGCCTTTGCGAGAACATCGGCCCTTGCTAGATACACGCTCTGTGTTTACGCAAAGACACAAAGACGCAAAGTAGATATGAAAGACACGATCGACCGTTTCTCCAACCGCGTAGCCAATTACGTGAGGTATCGGCCGGGTTATCCTCCGGACGTTCTTGAATTGTTCAAAACCGCGATGGGCCTGAAGCAAAGTTCCGTGCTCGCGGATGTCGGCTCGGGGCCCGGGCTGTCAGCCAAACTCTTCCTCGAGAACGGCGCCACCGTATACGGAGTCGAGCCCAATGCCGCGATGCGCGAGGCCGCGGAAGAATATCTAAAAGAATTTACGAAGTTCATCAGCTGGGACGGGACGGCCGAGAGTACGAATCTGGAAGACTCGTCGATGGATTTCGTGATCGCCGCCCAGGCGTTTCACTGGTTCGATCCCGAGAGCACCCGAACGGAATTCCAGCGCATCTTAAAGCCCGGCGGTCATATTGCGTTGCTCTGGAACGAACGGCAGCTCGATACAACCGAGTTCTTGCGCGACTACGAACGCCTGCTTCTGAAATACGCGAAAGACTACGAGAAGGTGAGGCACGAGAACATCGATCAGGAGAAACTCGGCAACTTCTTCCAGGGCGTTTACGAACGGGCAACATATCCGAACGAGCAGGTCTTTGGTCTCGACGGACTCCGCGGTCGCCTGCTGTCATCATCCTATATGCCGGCGGAGGACGATCCTGTGTTTCCGGCTCTCGAAAAAGAGTTGAGAGCCCTTTTTGCCAAACATTCCGAAAACGATAGAATTAGGCTTCTCTACGACACCAATATTTACTACAAGCAGTACTGAAATATGGGAACAGCAACCGAAACAACCCCCGAGACGCGCATCATTACGGTCGCGCATTCTCCCGATTCGGATGACGCATTTATGTTTTATGGTCTCGCGACCAACAAGCTCGAGACCGAGGGAATCAAGTTTGAACATACGCTCAAGGATATTCAGTCGTTGAACGAAGACGCGAAGAACGGTGTTTTCGACGTGACTGCCATTTCGTTCCACGCTTACGCCTACGTCTCGGACAAGTACGCGCTGCTTCCGCACGGCGCCAGCATCGGTGATAAGTATGGCCCTGTCGTCGTTTCGAAAGAGCCGCGAAGTGCCGACGAGATCGGAGACATGAAGATCGCGATCCCTGGGGAACTTACGAGCGCTTTCCTTGCGCTTCGGCTTTTCAATTCCAAGTTCGACTATGTGGTCCGCCCTTTCGACCAGATAATGGACGCGGTGATAAAAGGCGACGTGGATGCGGGGCTTTTGATCCACGAGGGGCAGTTATTCTACAAGGAACTTGGGCTCGATAAGGTCCTTGACCTCGGTGAGTGGTGGCACGAACGCACGGGGCTGCCGCTTCCGATGGGCGGCAACGCCATAAAGCGTGACCTCGGTGAACCCTTGATGAAGCAGGTCTCACGTCATTTGCACCGCAGCATCATGTACTCGATGGAGAATCGCGAGGACGCCCTGCAGTACGCAATGCAGTTCGCACGTGACATGGCTCCGGAGGTCGCGGACCGGTTTGTCGCAATGTGGGTGAACGCACTGACTCTCGACTACGGGGAACGCGGAAAAGAGGGTGTTCGACGGCTTCTTACCGAAGGATACGAAGCCGGTATTATCCCGCACAAGGTCGAGGTCGAATTCGTCGACTAAGACAAGGATCAACGCAAGAACGCGGACATCGCGGAGCAAAAAAGGCTTTTCTCCGCGGTCTCCGCGTTATCCACGTAAAATTCCGCCACATTTGAGCTGTCCAATATGAAGCGTGTCAACGTTCCGCCGGGCTGCAGCATCTATCTGTTTGTTTCTAAATATCAAACCGGCTTAACCGCGAGTTGCGGTGAAAAGAAAAGATGAAGAGTTTTGTTCGATTGTTCTTGATGATGGCCGTGACCGCCATCTGGGCTTCCGCGGCGTTCGCACAAGCTACGACGTATGCGAAAACGGATATCAGTCAGACTGAGATCGACAAGATCATTGCGAAGTTCACTCAGAACGAGCGTTTGTTTCGACAGGCCCTGAACGTTTATGCGTTCAATCGAAACGCAACGATACAAACCATCGGGATGGGCGGGCAGATAACCGGAACGTACAGGCGGGATTCATTCATGACCTTCGATGGCGAAGGTAAGCGAGCCGAGAAGATTCTCTTCGCACCGGTTTCCACCTTGACCGAGATCACCGTTACGCAGGCGGATATCGAAAATCTTGGGGGTTTAGATCCGTTTGCCATCGAACCGCGATTCGTCGACAAGTACAAGTTCACTTACCTGGGAAAGGAAAAGATCGACGAACTCGATCTGTATGTTTTCGATGTGGTTCCCAAGGTAATACCCAAAGGCAAAGAGGGCGTTCAGCAATTTTTCTCCGGCCGCATCTGGGTCGACGACCAGGACCTGATGATCGTTAAGTCGAAGGGCAAGGCGGTCCCGGAATGGAAGGGAGAGCGTTTTGCGACGATCGAAACGCTGCGTGAAAACGTCGACGGAAAATATTGGTTCCCGGCTTACAGCTCATCGGATGACGAGCTGGTGTTTGACGACGGAAACGCGGTGAAAATTAAGATCCGGGTAACGTATACGAACTACCGCGTCGGACGAACCGACGTGAAGATCATCGAAGAAGAAGATGTAGTCGAGCCAAAGCCGGCGGCGACACCGAGGAAACCTTGACCCAAGTTCAGGGTGCGAGCTTCAGCTCGTAGATTCATTCGGCCTAACAAGCTCAAGCTTGCACTCTGAACGAGAGGCTTATGTATCTGTTAACATAGCTCGCCCGCGATCGCGGCTCTTGTTTCCAAAAGAACTTCCATCACATCGCGCCCTTGCGTCTCGACCGGTTTCAGCAGCGTGATCTCGATCTCACCGGGGTAAGCGACGCCCGTCCTCTTCCCCATCATCCGGTCAGTATTCTTTATCGCGACCGGAACCACCGGGGCATCAGTCTGCAACGCAAGATGAAATGCACCTTTTTTGAACGGGAGCAGTTCGCCCGGCATTGCCCGCGTGCCTTCGACAAAAACACCGAACGAATAACCTGCCTGCATCACCTGTCGAGCTTTCTCCATCGAAGCCAGCGCACGTTCGGGATTTGACCGGTCGATAGCGATGACGTTCACGAAGCTCATGCCTTGTCCGAGCACCGGCACTTTTAACAACTCTTTTTTAGCGACGAGACCGATGCGCTTTCCGGCATAGCGGAACAGCGCCGCAGTATCGAGATACGAACGATGATTTGAGGCGAAGACATACGAGCGGCCGTCTTCGAGATTTTCGAGACCCCTGACCTTTACCCGCGCACCGCACGCGCGCAGCCAGGTTTTCGCGCCCCACAATGCGAGCGGGTAGAGCCATAGGCGTCGATTTATCAGCCATACGAAGATCACGCCCGGGGCACCCACGACCAACAGCAGCGCACCTGCAGCAAACCAGCACCACCAGTAACGAAGTTTGCCCGCAAAGGGTGATTTGTTAGACTTCTGAACAGAAAACGTCAATTTTTGGTTCTTCGCTATCGCTTCTTCAAACGGGTGCTGCAATTGAGCGGACATAGATCGGTAAACAGATTCTCGAATAGTAAGAAATCTGGAACCACGAAACAACACGGAACCACACGAAATTCTTTTCGTGTCCTTTCGTGTGAATTCGTGGTTTCAGCTCTCTTTTTGCTCCTCCTTTTAAGCTTCGCGCAGACTGCGGTTGCGCAAGCTCCCACGCCGCGATCCGTTCTGGGTTTTCATCCGACCGACGACAGGACGATTGCCGACTGGACGCAAATAACCAACTATTTTTCCCGGCTTGATGCGGCGAGTAATCGCGTGACGGTAAGGGAGATCGGGAAGACCACACTCGGCAAACCACTCATTGTCGCGTTTATTTCAGCCCCCGATAACCTTAAGAACCTCGACCGCCATCGTCAGATAAGCGCGAAGCTGGCGGATCCGAGAACGATAAAGAATCCTGCCGAGCTAGCCTCGCTCGTGAAGGCTGGCAGGACGATCGTTTCCATCTCGTGCTCGATCCACTCGACCGAGATAGTCGCATCGCAGATGTCGATGAACCTGGCTTACGAGCTGGCGACTGCCAGTGATGACGAGACCAGAGAGATTCTCGATAACACGATCCTGCTGCTGATCCCTTCTTCCAACCCGGATGGTATAGACATCGTCGCAAGCTGGTACCGGAAGACGCTCGGCACCGCATCCGAGGGTACTTCGCCGCCGGAGCTTTATCACCATTATGCCGGCCACGACAACAATCGCGACTGGTTCATGATGAACCTCGCCGAAACACGATCTATCACTAAGCTGTTCTGGCAGGAGTGGTTTCCGCAGATCGTGTACGACGTTCATCAGATGGGCCAGAACGGAGCTCGTTTCGTGATCCCCCCTTTCTTCGATCCGCCAAACCCGCGGATCCACCCCTCGATCCTTCGTGAGGTCGGACTCATCGGCTACAAGATGGCGGCGGACCTTCAGGCCAGGAACGTCGCAGGAGTGGCAACAAATACAACGTTTGATACCTGGTGGCACGGAGGTTTCCGCTCGGCGCCGTACTATCACAATTCGATCGGAATATTGTCCGAGGCCGCGAGCGCGGATCTCATGTCGCCGGTAACAATAACGAAAGAGCAGATGCGACGAGCCCGGCCCGCCCGCGGACTTGCTTCCGCACTAGCGACCGACACGGCGCACCCGGATGCGTGGGAAGGCGGACAATGGCGGCCACGGGATATTGCCGAGATCGAGATGACCGCCAGCCGCGCGCTGCTTTCGCTAGCGGCAAAATATCGGGCCCGTTATCTTCAAAATTTTTACGAGCTCAACAACTCAAGCCTCAAGCCCGATCCAAGCGTCCCGCAAGCATACGTCGTCATGGCCGGCCAGCCGCGGGCCGAAACCGTCGCTCGCTTTCTCGAGATCCTGATGTGGCAAGGGATCGAGGTTCATGAGATGCGAAACGAGCTCTGGGTCAAACACAGCAAGACGGAAGACTTTCACGAGATCCCACTCGGGAGCTTTCTCGTTTTCTTGAATCAGCCGCAGAAGAACAATGTCTTGTCGTTGTTTGAACGGCAGGTTTACCCAAACCGGGTTAATGACAAGGGCGAGGCCGAAGCTCCCTATGACGTTGCTGGGTGGACGCTACCCTTGCAGATGGGTGTTGAGGCGTACGAGGTTTGGGACATTCGCGATCTCGAGAAGTTCCGCAGCACCATCAAGCGGGTCGAGTCAGCAAATCAGGTGAGGGCCGTGCTCAACCTTGAACCGTCCGCCACGCCGTTTCCCAAATTCTCGAACCCTTTGAAGACGAATCCGCGGATCGGCCTATATAAACCGTACACTTCGTCCATGGACGAAGGCTGGACGCGTTTCGTTTTCGACACGTACCAGATCGCGTACCGTTCGATATCGAACGAGGATGTACGCGCCGGCCGTCTCGACTACGATACGGTCATTCTCGCTGCCGATAGCGAGAGCACGATCTTAAACGGCCTCAGCCGTCAGCGTTACCCGGCTGAGTTTGCCGGCGGGATCGGTGACGAGGGAGTCGAGAATCTCAAAAAGTTTGTTGAGAACGGCGGCAAATTGATCTGCTTCGACGATTCGTGCGAACTGGTGATCAAGCGATTCCGCCTGCCCCTGCGGAATATACTGGCCGGTTTGCCGCGAAACCAGTTTTACAATCCGGGGTCCATCGTGAAACTAAACGTGGACACTCGGCATCCCTACGCACGAGGAATCCTCGAGGAAACGCCGGCGTATTTCACGGCAAGTTCCGCTTTTGATGTATCGGAGCCACCTGCGGTGGCGGCCGGTTCAGAGCCGTCGTCTTCACCATCTACCGCTACGAACAGCCAACTTCAACCGACCACTGCCGCAGCCGGTTCTGACGTGCGTGTGATCGCCCGTTATGCGTCGAAGGACGCGTTGATGTCCGGCTGGATGCTCGGTGAAGGACTTCTGAACGGCAGGACGGCCCTCGCAGAGGTTGATCGAGGGAAAGGGAAGATCGTACTTTTTGCTTTTCGACCTCAACATCGGGGGCAAACCTTTGCGACATTCCCTTTCATCTTTAACATGGTGGAAAAATAGAGTTGAACTGTCAGATATAGAACAAAACCTCGGCCGTTCGACAGCTAAGATTGCGACAGCAGGAGAAGCAGGAAAAATTCTTGACTTAGAATTTTCAAAGTAGTAAAAGGTGACTATAAGTCTTGAACCGTAGCGAGTGCCTCTCTCCAAACGATCTCCTAGTCAAAGTTGATCACCAATAAGTAGGAGCCAAGAGCATCGATCTTGTAGTTTTTAGGTCCGGCTTTAGCGCTTGTGATCTTCAGGAGCGAAGGTCCTTTCGCCGAACAAGTCCGGCGTGCAGCGTAATTGCCAAGGGGGTAACAGCGTGAAAGTTTGTTCTGTTTGTCAGCAGTGCTACGACGATACGGTCATATTCTGCACCGAGGAAAATCATTTGCCCCTGTGTTCGCTGCGCGAAGGCAGCCCGGAGATGGTCAGTGGCTACCAGATTGAATCCTTGGTCGAGAAGGGTGTGAACAGCGCGACCTACGGTGCACGTCAGCTGGCCTCCGGAGGCTCCTGCCTGATCAGGATCCTGACAGCAGGCGATAATACCGAAGACTTTCTTCACGAAGCAAAGCTTGCCTCCACATTCTTTCACCCCAATGTTGTCGATGTTTACGACGCGGGGACTCTCGACGACGGAGAAGTATTTGTCGTCTCTGAGATGCCGCGTGGGAGAACGCTCCGCGATTTTCTGAATGAGGGCGGCGTTCCCAAGCTGCTTACGTCGATCGAGATCGTGCGCCAGACCGCCGAAGCGCTCCACGCGATCCACCTCGCCGGTTTCAATCACGGCGCTGTCAGCCCGGAGAACATAATACTCACGGAAGACCCTGACGGGGGCCTGCTTGTGCGGCTCCGAAACCTCGATTTCGGGCGCGCCATAGAACGCTCCATAACCGGAAACAAGTTCATTGTAGAAACGGTTCTCGGTGCTTTGCGATACTTCGCACCCGAGCAGTGTGGTGCTGAGGCAACGAACGCTCAGACCGACGTGTACAGTCTCGGAGTTGTGTTTTATGAGTTGCTGGCCGGCGCACCTCCGTTCGATGCCGCGACCGCAACCGCTTTGATCCACAAACACAAGAATCAGCCGCCGCCGGATGTGCGGATCGACGATTTCCATCTGCGCATGCTGGTGACTCACAGCCTGACCGAATCGCTTCAAAAACCGGCACGGCTCCGACAGCCGACCGCGAACGCCTTTGCACGACAGCTGCGTCATATCGAGCAGTTAGCCACGCACGTGTCGACGCCGCCTCCCGCGGGCACTGTTTCGGCGAGCCCGCAGCCGCCGAAGTTCTCACCCGCACCCGTATTCGACATTCCTGTCCGGGAGATCCCACGACCTGCCGTCAGCCGATTTGAAGACGAACACGTTATTGCAAAGGTCGGGACTGAGATCGCTGATCATTATGACGCGGGATCCGGATCAGTAATTGAGGTGAATGTCGAAGCTGAACCGCAGATCTCGTTCGAAGCCGAAACGGCGCCTGAAGTGGTGCCCGAGGTAGAGCTTGAACAGGTGGAGAGTCTGGAGACTGACGCGTCGGATGTTGCTGCGGATCTTGATCTGTTCGATATTCCGGTTTCGGCAACCGCTAACGCAGACGTAGCTTCCCTCGTAGTGTCAGAAACCACAGCGCCCGCTTCCACCGCTTTTGTCCGGGAAACCTCCATCGGCCCGGCACGCCGCTCACGGCTGAAACACCTGAAGAAAAAGCTCCATGGTTTTTATGCAGCGTCGGATGCGGCGAGGGTGCTGCCCATCGACGATCATCCGGCGAGCCCGACCATCGGAGCACCGACTGCGGAGGAGCCGGCCATCGAAAGACCGGCGCCTGAAAGTACGGCGGTCGAAGATGCATCGGCACTGGCGCAAGTGTTTGACGCCGAGCCCATCGGAGACCTGCCGATCGAGGAGGCGACGATCGAGTCGGCGGGGTTGGAAGTCGCGGAAGTAGAGGCAAGAAATACAGAGGTGACCGAAGCGGAATCGGCGGAAGTCGAGGTTTCGGAGGTCCATGCAGCTGATCCAGTCCAGGCATCCGCGCTTCAGCCGGAACCAGCGGGGCTCGAGACTGCGGAACCTCAGATCGCGGAGATAGAAACGCCAGAACCCGAATCGGTCGAGATTCCATCTCACGGGCCGGAGCCCAGAAAGATCGCCGCCGGTCTGGTTCACCGGAAACGGAAAAGGTCCGAGCTGGAGCAGCCGAAAGAAAGATTGGTCGTATCGAGTGCGGAAGCTCGCGAGCTCGCTGAAGAAAGTACGATCGACACGCCGGTGACCGAGGTCGAACCGAAACCGATCGAAACGGGACTGGAGTCCGCGGTAACGGCACCCGCTAAGATCAAGCGAAAGCGAAAAGCCCGTGCGGCAGCGGCGGGCTCCGAGCGAGTGAGAATGGCAGAAATGCTGGAGTCACCGCCTTTAGTTCCGAAAGGTACCGGCGAGGACGACGAAGATATCACGCTTGTCCGGCCGCGCACTCGGATAAACGTGGAGTGGGCCAAGCCGCGCACAATTTATCGGCCCGACGCATTTTCCTTACGGTACAGGGACGAGGTCAGATTTGTACCGACACTTCTGGGGACGCAAGATACCGCGGGACCCATCGATTCGCATGCCCAAGGTGGAATGTTTGCGGCTCACTACACGGCAGCGGCGGAGCGCTCGGCAATTCCCTATAGAGCATTGACGATAAGCTGCGGCGTCGTTGCGCTGATGGCCTTGTTCTTGTTTGGAAACGACTCATTGAGTAAGTATTTCCAGAGCGTCAGCCCGGGAGATTCGGTCACCGCACAAGCAACCGGACCGGCATCCGCAACAAAAGGAACTGTCGCAACGAAGGAAGTTCTGCCGCCGGTGCAGCCGATAACAACGTCGTACACCGAGACCAGTCCTCGCGAATCCGCGAAACCGTTGACTGAAGTAAGTATCCCGAGCACGTCGGATGTTTCTTCCAAAACGACCGCAGTCAAGGAACGCTCTTCCACCGCGAGGGACAAGGTTGTCGCTCCAGTCGAGGGCACAGCTGCAGAAAAAAACCCGGCCCCGCCGTCCAAAGCAGAGGCTCGTCCGGACTCGGGCAGGAAAAAATCGAAGGTCGAGGCGGAACAAAGACCTGTCGACAAAGCCCCGGCTGCAAAATCCGAAAAGACCTCGCCGGCAACCAGGCCCCGGATCGTCAAAGATCCCCGTGATTAGAAGCGCTTCGTGAATTATGGGTACTGACACGCCGCGCATGGTACGTGCGGGCGGCGTCACGGCCGTTTTCATTGCGTGGCGTTCTGTACCAAGCGGCGATTACCTGCCCGCGAAAGGCCTTTTTTTATCTGGTATGATTGTCGTGATGAAATCTCGCCTGACCTTTCTCGTCCTGCTGATCCCAATTTTGTTTCAAGGCTCGATCCAAGCCAGCGAGTATTTCTTTCTTGAACAGGAGCCGTTCGTTCGCATTGGGTTGACGACCAACGCAAGTTCAGTTTCGATAACCACCTCTGACAGTCAGCTGATCGCATACAGCATTGACGAACCGAACCGGTATCTGGCGACCAGCCGCGTATCGGTCTCAGCTCGTGCGTACCGTCCCCCGGAGATCGAGAATTACCGGTTCGAGATACAAGACATCCCGACGTCGCGGGAAGCCGATGAGCTGGCGAAAGAGGTGCGTGAAGAAACTGGTGAAACAGCGATAGTCAGCATCGATCCCGCCACGAACACCTGGAAGGTCTGGATCGGTTCGGTGAAAGAGACGATCGAAGAAGCCGATTCATTCAAGGCTCTCCTCGCTGAGAAAGGATTTCAGGACGTAGTCGCAGTTACCGAGAAAAAGGTCGTTCACTCGGATGACGCGGTCGAGCTTTCACGTCAATTGCGGACGGCAGGGAAGTCCGAAGTCCGAAGTTTGATCAAGGCAACCGGCTCGTCCAGCGGCGTTGTCGGGCCAGACGTGGTTAATCCGGGACTTCGGGAAGTGATCGTCAACGGCTCGAGCGAGGTCGCAAAATATGCGTCGCTCAAAGCCGTGAGCTTCGGTTCGGCCAACGAGCGAGCAAATCCGGTTCGGCTCAATGGAAAAGCATATCGCGGTCGGCTTGAGGTCTTCGTTAATTCCCGTGGCACCCTGACGGTCGTAAATGTTGTCCCGCTCGAAGAGTATTTACTCGGCGTGGTTCCGGCCGAACTCTCGCTGCCGCATCTTGAAGCGCAAAAAGCGCAGGCGATCGCCGCGCGAACCTATGCCGTCGCAAATGCGAACGCGTACGGCACAAAGGGGTTCGATATGGTCCCGACGGTCTGGTCGCAGGTTTACAAGGGCGTCGCTATCGAAACAAAGATCGGAACGCAGGCGGTTAGGGAAACGCGTGGAATGGTTGCGACCTATCAAGGCAAGCCCATCATGGCGTACTTCACATCAACATGCGGTGGCCGGACGGAGAATGTCGAGAATGTGTTCGACACGAATGAACCATATCTTCGGGGGGTTGAATGTTCACTCGAAGGCCCTCGCCATTTCCAGCCGTTCCTGATCCGAACGATCCGTATGCCGGCAAAGCTTCGCAATCAGGAGTACCTCGATCTCGTACAGCTCATGTCCCGGTTTGCTGTAAACGGCTTCGCACTGACTACGAATGAATTCACCGACGACTGGTTCGACGAGGAGCCCACCGTGGGTGAGATCTCGAACTGGATGAACCAGCTCGCGTCGCGATTCGGGAAAACGTTTCCGAATGTGAGCAAAGAAACTGCGAGACCTTTGGAGCTCGCACGTCTATTAGCTTCTCTTGCATATACGGCCGGAGCGCCGGACACGCTGCTCAGTGATTCGGATGTGAACTATCATCTCTCGTTCGACGACGCCGGCGAGGTGCCGAAAGAGCGGCGCTCAGAACTCGCAATGCTGATGCGCGACGGTCTGTTCATTCTGCACTCCGACCTGACATTGAAACCCCAGAAGAGTTTTCGGAGAGCAGATTTTCTGCGACTCATTCGCCAGATCTACGAGAAGAAAAAGTGGATGCCGGCGCTGCAGACGGCAACGACCAAGGCCAGCGTCGATGGAAAGCTGGTCTTGAGATCGGGCCGCACCGATCGTTCGCTTTCGATCAGACCCGATGTGTTCCTGTTTCGAAAGTTTGGGGCGAATTACTATCCGATAAAAGAAGCGGCCCTCGTCGGTGGAGAGACGGTCAGCTATCAAACCGATCCCAGCGGTGCCGTTGCCTATCTCGAGATCGAACCGACCGATATGCCAACAGTGGCTGAGAACATGTCACCGTTCACGAACTGGACGACTTCGCTCTCCGCTTCGGCTGTGCAGTCGCGACTATCACGTTACGTCCGGGGCATCGGCACGCTCTTCGACGTGCACATCAAGCGTCAGGGCTATTCACGACGGGCGGCAGAGATCGAGATCGTCGGCTCGAACGGCGTGAAGACACTGAAGGGCGGCAAGATCCGTTCGGCACTTCGTCTTCGCGAACAGTTGTTCGTCATTAACAAGCGTTACTCAGGAAACCAGGTCACAGGCTACACGTTCACGGGCCGCGGTTGGGGACACGGCGTAGGCATGTGCCAATACGGCGCGTACGGTCTTGCAAAGATGGGCGTGAAGTTTGACGAGATAGTAAAGCACTACTACACCGGCGTTGATGTGACGAAGGCCTACTAGCGCGCTTCGCTGCGACGCGAGCTACCGAGCGCAGCCCGTCTAAATTGCGACCACCGGGTTAGGTCCTGAAAGCATGGCAACCGGCGAACGGCGCTAGCCCACTTAGAGAGAGACAATTCCAGTTCGGCTTTCCCAACGCGCTCTGCTAGCGAGAAACCCACTCCTCTCGTTGGGCTAAAGTCCATTGCACCTTGCAGCCCTTCATCCAAGCCCTAAAAGAGGCTGCGTCAAAACCAAGTTAATCACCGCTTTTATCCGAAGGGACGACTGGTAATAGCCCGGCGATTTATCGCTGGGGAAGGTAAGAACCGGCGAGCGAGTCCCGGGAACGGCTGAAGCATTTCAATGTAGACGGCATTTCGAGCCGTCCCTGCCGGGACTAGAGCGGTTGTGCTGTTGCCATTACCCAGCGATAAAATCGATGGGCTATTATCAAACGTCCCTCCGGGACTCATCGAGTTTTCAAACGGTCCCGAAAGGTCTCGTGCAGTTTAACAGCCCGTCCTGAACAGCCCGACCTGAATGGTCCGCGCCTGCAAACAGCCCTTGACTGAAATTGATATTCGCTCTGTCGGCGCCCAGTCAAGGCCGCGCTTGTCAGGAACTGACATTCGGGTGTAGCGAACACGGGAACTCCTCTCAGTAAAAGAGCTACCCCGATCAAAAACCCATCTCCAGCGTGAAGCTTCGGATCTTCCCGGTATCCTGTTTCTCTTTGTCAGCCACGCTCAGTTTCCACGTTCCCTTCGGGCTTTTGTTCTTGAGCGCCACAAGCCCGGGGGCGTTGACCTCGTCGTAGGTCTTCTTGAGATTGTCAAAGGATCCGCCCTCGCGATTGTGAAGCACGACGGGAGACACGCCGGTTGCTGCGGGCGGGTGCACACTGACAACGAGGTCACCCCTATATGTGTGCTCGATGTCGACCGAAACCTTAATGGATTTCAAACCGCCTGTATCAGCGATAGGCAGCTCGAGCGTCGCCGTCTTCAGATCTTTGATCGGAACGTCCTGGACCGCGGTTCTGATCGCGACAGCTGACGGCTGTGCCGGCATCGCAAGCTCGACCGCCCTCTTCGCATTTACGCGCCCGAAGCCGTAGAACGGGCTATGCCCGGAGGCGTCGTATTGTCCGCCGGCGGTGTCGATGCGCTCGCATGAGCGTTTAAGGATGTCCTTCACCTCGTCCCATCTGAGATTCGGATTCCGAGCGAGGACGAGCGCCGCGACACCCGCGACGCCCGGACAGGCGCTGGAGGTTCCGCCGAAATCGTTTGTGTAGTTGCCGACGCTATCGCCAAGCGTCGAACCGCCGCCCGGATTGTACCCGACCGCGCCCGAGCGATCGGTGGTCCAGATTCCCGGCGTTATCGAAGGAAAACCATTGTTACTTGGAAAGGCGCACCAGACGGCTCCTCCAAAATCGCTGTACGCGGCCTTCTTTCCGCGATCATTGCTCGCCGCGACAGCGATAACTTTCTCAAAACTCGCGTAACCGTCGTTGTCGACGCTTTCGTTTCCGTTTCCTGCAGCCCAGCAGATCACGCAACCCTTGCCGTTGCGCCCGTTGTTGATCGCGAATTCCATAGCGAGCCGCGTGCTATCGGGAAGCGGGACGATCTGGTTATGCACAGGATCGTTCGGGTCGGTAAAGTCGCCGTCTTCCGGTCCCCAACTGCAGGAGATCACATCGGCCCCGTTCTGTGCCGCCCACACGAACGCATCGGCTTCGTTTTGGGAACCAAGCTGCGAAGCGAGCCGGATAGGGATCAAACGCGCTCGTGGTGCGACACCCGAGGCGCCGAAGTTTCCGTCGGCACAAGCAACTCCGGCGCAAGCCGTCCCGTGATTGTTGCGATTACCCGGGCGGGGATTGTCCGTTTTACGTGTTACGTCACGCGGCGCGACGATCTTCGCCGACGAACGAAACTCATCGTGATCCAGATCCACTCCGTCGTCGATCACCGCTATCGTCACGCCGGTACCGTCGCTTAGCGACCAGGCCGCCTCCACGTTTGAGTGCTGATCGATGACCTGACCGTTGATATTCGCCTTCTTCAGATGC
>DASUSJ010000358.1:0-6548 GCA_036375155.1 Pyrinomonadaceae bacterium | reverse complement strand
CGAAACTCATCGTGATCCAGATCCACTCCGTCGTCGATCACCGCTATCGTCACGCCGGTACCGTCGCTTAGCGACCAGGCCGCCTCCACGTTTGAGTGCTGATCGATGACCTGACCGTTGATATTCGCCTTCTTCAGATGCCATTGCTGAGGAAATGCTCCACGCCGCCTTGCTTCGCGAATGAGCTCGGGATGACAGAGTTCAACCTGGGGGTCATTCAAAAGTTCACCCGCCATTTCGAAGATCTCGAGGCCGGTGTCTTCCGGGGCCTGTATGAAGTACGCGTTTCGTGCGTACTCGAGTTCGCGTTTGAAAATGAGTCCGTGCTTTTTGATCAGCTTTTTACACGCGGCCGAGCTTAATTCCGGATCGAATTTTACAAAGAAGTTCTCGGTATAGATGACCGGCCGCTTCGATGTCGGATCGACCAGCACACGGCCAGCAAACTGGATCGCGGGTTCTTTTTTCAATGCGGTGCGCGTACGGTCGCGCAGGCCTTTCGCACCGCGGGTGACTTTGGTTCGCAATACTTCCACACCCGCTTCCCGAAACTCGGCCGCGAGCTCGAAATTACTGAGCAGCAACCTACTCTCCGCAGAGACCGGTGCCACTTCGAAGGGTCTTTCAACGAGCAACGCACTGCGGTCGCAGGTTCGCACGACAACGTGCTCGTCGCTCGTCGCCAGCGAGAATCGCTTACCTGTTTTGCCGCCATATCGGAAAGAATACATAACGGGGCTCCTTAAAAGATCGCGTAGAGTTTTGATTATCAGGTCACTATAATCAGTGAAACCGGCGAGAAAGTCAGTTGTGTATGGCGCGAAGCTTTAACGCTGTTCTTTCAGCCAGTGGTCGCAGTGCACAAATGACGTCACCGCCAGATTTTTTTGCTGAGTATCCCGAAAGGCTTCGAGGCCGGACGCTGGAGCCGTCCGTTGTTTATGAGCTTGCCACTGATCGTTACGCCGTTCATAAGGCGGAAACGCGGTCCGCGGTAGATAGAGAGGGGGATTTAGGTGACGATAGTGCTGTTCGTGTCGTCATGGGACAACCTTCAGGCGACGAGGTGTCGGGCGGAGGCCTCGGACCCGTATACCGACTTAAGCCGGCCGGAACTGTCGCGGTGCCGACGGGTCTGATTTTTATCCGATTTAAACCAGGCGTGAATGCGGCGGACCGGTCAGCGGATATAAGGCGATCGGGCTATGAGGTCGTCGAGACAGTTGAGTATGCGCCGCAGAGTGCGTGGCTTTCGGTGCCGTCGGGTGATATCGCAAAAGCACTCGGCGGCATCGTCGCTCTGGAAAGGCTGGCGGATATGGAGAACGTCGAGCCGCAGATGTTGATGCCGCGCGCGGCCCGTTGAGCGGCCTCGGACCTTGGATCATGATCAGAATTTTCATTGACAATCTCGCGCGACGGGATAAAAGACTACCGCTATACAACATCAAATGCATGAGGTGAAGCCATGAACACTGATGACGAGAAGGACATCGAGATCGAAATCGAGTTGCAAAAGCTAAGGGTAGCGCCGCCAGCGCCGGTTGAGGAGATGGCGAGCCAGGCGAAGCCCACTATCACAATAGCGGAGAAGGAGGCGGGAAGACCTGAAGAACGGGATAGCGAAGGAACACCCACGATCACGATCGTTGAAAGGGAAGGAGCCGATGAGGGCTGCGGCCTCGAAGACTAGACGTTTGATTTCGACGTGTCGGTGCCGCCCGGAAGGTTCGGATGCATTAGTTCTTTACGTATCGTCCACTGAACATCGTGGTAAGGGACGACCATTGCATCTTTAAAGTTGCTCATTCGTGCAGGCTGCAGAAAATCCTGCAAAAAGGAGAGCTCGCTTAGATGCAACGAAGGCTCTTGCCCGGAGAAGCGGTTGCGTGAATCTTCGTACTCGCCGATCAGGTCATTCAGATACGAATCCATTTTGCGAAGGTCATCGACGGTCTTGTCAGCGACTGCAGCCGTGGAAAATGCTCTCCAGCTTGTTTTGACATCCCTTGCGATGTTTTCAAGATCCAACTGCGCACCATTCAGCAGATCAAAGCACACGTCATATTGGTTCGCCAGAACGATCTTTTCACCATTGCGGTTCAGGATCGCACGACCGCGCAAAAGCCTTCGTGCCTTCTTTGTTCTGCCATACGAGTCCATCGCTCGCGCAAGGATCGAAAGTAGCAGCGACTCGCGGTACTCGAGGCTCTTCCGATCGAGATCACGTTGTTTTTCGTTCGCTTCGCGCTCGATATCTGCTTTCTTCTCGGCGATTTCCCGGTCGAGCTCCGCTTGCTTGTCAATGGTCTGTCGCTCTCGCTGATACTCGAATACGAGAACCGAGACAACAGCGCCGGCAACGGCGACGACACCGAGCTGCAATAAAGCCTTCGCGATCTCTGTCCTGATGTCGCCGATATTGGGAAACAATAGTACAAGTAACGCCATGCTCCCGAAGAAGATCGTTCCAAGCACCACCACAATCCAGAGCCTCATGTTGCGTCTCTCCCGTGTGTTGTCTTGATCTGATGTCGCCATAGAATTAAATTCGTTGCTCAGGGAGCCGTTCGGATAGGCTTACCGGACCCCGACCAAGCCCTGAACCGACTGGATCAGTTTCTCGGAGTCATACCCGACGCCATCCTTGAAAACGATCTCGACGTTCTCGATGTCGAAAATGTTTGCCGCCGGGTTGCCTTTAACGATCATGAGATCAGCTGTCTTGCCGACGGCGATCGAACCGATCTGGGAATCACGGCCTAAATATTTCGCTCCGTTGAAGCTCGCGATCTTTATCGCTTCGACCGGCGTGAATCCCGCTTCTACAAGTAGTTCAACTCCGCGTAGATCGCCGAAGCCCGCAACGATACCGCCGTTTCCTGTCGGATCGAGTCCGGCGATCAGCAACCCTCCGGCTTTCACAAAGGCGCGCTCGAAATCCATCGATTTCCGGATCAGTGTCGCGGTCGGCGCCGTTGCGGGGATCCGCGCTCGTGAGCTGAGGTACCGAAGTCGAGCGTCGTTCGACATCGTGTTGAGCATCCGTTGGTTAAGTACAGCGCGTGCGGCGCCGATGCCATTTGGCGCTACCGGAGCGCTTGCCTCAAAAACGGGAAGGGTGGAGGTAACCGCAACGTTCTTTGCAACGAGAACCCGAATCGTTTCCTGTGCCGCTGGACTGTTGATATCGAGATTCAGAAGAGACTGCATGACAGCGCCACCCGGACACAAATCCGGTTTCTTGTCCGCGACGTAGTCCGAGTTCGGCAACAGCCCGTGTTCGAGGTTGTCAATACCGATCTCTGCCGCTTCTTTGTAGCTCACTGAGCACAAGTGACCGGTCACCTTAAGCCCGCGTTTGTGCGCTTCTTCGACCGCTGCGCGTAGCTCTTCGCGCGTGATGTTCATATACGCCTTGAACGATGTCGCCCCTTGATCGGCCCAGAAATTTACCATCCGCCGAATATCGTCCGGACCGGTCGATTCGCGCATCACGGGCGTGAACGAACCCTTGCCTTCGAGATACGGCGCGGTGACATCCATCGTCGGGCCGATCATCCGCCCGGCGTCTATCAGTCGCTTTATCTCAAGATCGGTATACGGCGCTACGCTGCCGGTCGTTCTGATCGTGGTCACACCCATCGCGAGATAAAGCCGCGGAAAGCTGATCGCCATCGTCGAATAGATCGGCGGGTTGCCACCCATCGGGAAGAACAGGTGATTGTGCATCCCGACGAGACCGGGAAGGACGGTGTACCCGTTCAGGTCGACAGTCTTCGCAGTCGCGGGGTAGGTTGTTGCGGCGGTCGGGCCGATAAGGCTGATCTTGCCGTCGGATATTAAAACCGTCTGGTTCTCGACCGGCGCAGCCCCGGTTCCGTCGATGATTCGGACATTGGTCAACGCGATGAGTGGAGCCTCGACACGGATGAATTGCTGGCGATCACTCGCCTGTGCGAATACGAGGGATGTCAAGGTGAGAACTGCGGCAATAATTTTTGTGATCATCATAAGTTGGCTCCGACTTGCCGTAAATGTAACACCGGTGATCGCCTCAGTGTCGGGCGAGCGAGATGCAGTCTCGCGATCGAGAACCGAGGCACTAGGTCCGTGACTGCAAAATACGGCGAAATTACCGCGATGCGTTCTCGCGGCGGCATCTGTTCAAATTAAAACAAGCCTCGAGTGGCTTCAGCAAGAACGATCAGTTAGGCCGCGCGCTGCTTGACGATGCGAGCTCGAATACTTGCAGCCACGGCCGCTAGGAGCAACAGGACCAGTAACGGATATATCAGCAGGAGGTCGACCCGAATGTTGCACTCTCCGGTGCAAAGGACCCTCGTGAGCATTAGATACTCGTAGCCGGCATAGCCCGCCCACAAAATGGCTGCAACAGCCGCCACCTTGCTGCGGGCCCACCTCCAGAGAATAGCAAGACATCCCGCGACCACCAGGGCCAACCAGGGATACCCAGTAAGAATTCCAAGTTGTTCCATATCGAGCGAACGCCAGGAATCACCCGGCGTCACACATCGCACACGAGAAGGGCGGCGGGTGCATACCGTTACTACCTACGCTCCGATCTCCTCAAACACTGTGATTTACTCTCACCATGCAACCCCCCAGCGTCCGCCCATACGCCACGAGCTTTGTATTTCTAACCTTTGCGATTCTTCCGCTTTTGGTTTTTTTTGGAAGGCGCAAAATAATCTTCGCAACAAGTTAGATTAGGCATTTTGTTGCGCGGCGCAAGCGTAACCAAACGCAGACGGCTTCCGATGTAAAATTCAATCCGTCCTTCCCCTTCAACTCGCTCGCCTTCCGCAAATATAGATGTCTGTTGGTCAAAACCTTTGTAGAAAATAAAGCTCTTCGTATTTAGCAGACGAACTCGGTTAAGCACACTACTTGTTTCGCCTGTACCGAGACGAACGATAACGAACAATCGTTCTCCTTGCATCTCAGAGCGCATCGCGTCGATCAAAGCACTGCTAAGCTCGCCACTAGAGTTGCTCTCAATGATATAAGGCTCCCCCTCGCGAACATTTTGAGAAAGCGCAGAATTAGAAGCCGCGAATAAGCAGGCGAGAAAACCTAAGATTATGATTGTGTACTTCACAAGCGTTTTTACCGGCAAGCGTATGACGCCGGAGAATAAGCGGCGCGCAAGAACTACGGAATTTGAGAATCTGCCCATTGCGCGTCCGAGATTTCAGTCGATTCAATAAGCTTGCGACTCGCCGGTGCGATTTGCTGCGACTGCGTTTAAAAGCAACAGCAAAAAGACTCAAGTTTCCTCTAATCTCTTCAGTCACGCCCGGATCAGCCGCCGCGCATTGCACCTCCAATCCACCTAAGTTCACAAAAAGAGACACCGTCCGCTGGAGGCCGTCGTAAGGCAGCATCATGTTTGCAAAAGCATGCCGCCATCTTATCTCTCTAGCTCAGCCTGCCTGCCACGAAAACGAATCGTGACAAACGCCGCTCACTTGAGAGTCTATACACAACTGAAAGAAACTGTTGCAGGCCCTCGAATGTCTTTTCGCCCTCGATCTTGAGCAGATCATCGCGGCGTTTCGCCCGGGCATCGTGCCACCGCTTTGAAACTTTCACCTCATTCTCCGTCACATCTTCACAACGGAGCAATTCAAAACCGGCTTCTTCTAGTAGCCTTTCATTTTCACCAACCGGAGTGAATAGGAAATAGCCGATGGAACTGCGAATCGCGATCTCCTCGTTGGAAAGCAGACCCGTAACTACGATCGGATCGGTGAAAAGTATCCGCCCGTCTGGTCTCAGAACGCGATGCAATTCCGCGAATACACGCGAGCGATCAGGCAAGTGATTTATCGCATCAACACATAAGATCGAATCAAACAGCTCACTTTCGAATGGGAGTGGCTGAGCTGCATCTGCCAGTTGGAATCGAACTCGCGAATCTAGTCCTTGTTCTTCCGCCATCTTGTTTGCGGTAGCAATGCCGTTCTCGTTGTTGTCAATTCCCCGAATACGGCAGCCTATCGTACGCGCCATAAACAGAGCCGGACCGCCCGACCCACAAGCAACCTCAAGAACATTAGAGGTTGGTTTCACTTCCAGCCATTTGAAGAAACGTAGATATTCGTCGGTGGTTATCCAACTATTCTGACCAATATCTTCGCCAAAGGTTTCACGGCGAACTTGCTCAAGAATGTCGGCGGCGAAGTTGCCGTAAGCACTGTCATAGAGAACAACAGAACCGGACATAATTCCTTCTCCAATCTACTAACTTTTACCTCGCTAACGCCCGGCATCATCCGCCGCGCAAACAGCGCATCAAGCATTCAAGTTGACGGATGAAGTTAAGCTGATTAGCGTTCGGTGCATGCCGTTGTTAGGTAACACCCGCGCCCCCGACACGCAACGCCGGGGCAACACCAATGCTCTGTAACACCACCGTTATCAAGGCCGAGAGAAAGAGCAGGCCAACAACCGCCAAAAACAATCTGCCGAGCCTTGCCCCGCTCAAGCCCCTTCCGGCAAACCCTCCGGCTATCCCAAGCTCA
>DASUSJ010000357.1:0-10720 GCA_036375155.1 Pyrinomonadaceae bacterium | reverse complement strand
GGCTGCAAATCGTGCTTGATCCGCTTAGCCATCTCGACGATTTCAGGTTTATTTTTCGCGAGTGGCAGAACCGCAACCTTGATCGGAGCAAGCTCCGGAGTGAGTTTCAATATGACACGCGTTTCGCCCTTCTCGTTCGTCTTTTCTGTGTACGCATCCATCATCACCGCGAGCAGAGTGCGGTTTACTCCGATCGACGGCTCAATTATGTATGGATAGAACCTTTCATTGGTCGCCGTGTCGAAATACGAGAGGTCCTCGGTTGAATCGGGATTGATCCGCTTCCCTTCCGCGTCCTCCGGCTTCTTCGAATGTACACGCAGGTCAAAGTCGGTCCGATTCGCAATGCCCATCAGCTCGTCCCACTGTTTTGATTCGTCTTCGCGTTCGGGGAAAAAGCGGTAGAGGATATCGACCGTTCGCTCCGAGTAGTGCGCAAGCTCGGCCTTTGTCTGTTCGTAGTCTTTAAGGTTCGCTTCGGAGATGCCAACCGATGTGATCCACCCGTGAAAACTGTCGATCCATTCCTGATGAGCGCGCGCGGCATCCTCGGGTTTGACAAAGTACTCGATCTCCATCTGCTCGAACTCGCGTGTGCGAAAGATGAAATTGCCCGGCGTAACTTCATTCCGGAAGGCTTTACCAATTTGCGCGATACCGAACGGGAGCTTTCGCCGAGACGTGTTGAGGACGTTAGCGAAGTTCGTGAATATCCCCTGCGCGGTTTCCGGCCGGAGATACGCGAGTGCCGACGGATCGTCATCTGCCGAGACGGCACCGACTGTAGTACGAAACATCAGATTGAACGGACGCGGTTCTGTCCAGTCGATCTCCCCGCAATTTGGGCACTTAATCCCGTGCTCCTGAAGACGATTAGTCCCACCGTCGCCGGCATATTTGTGTCCTTCGCCGATATGCGCACCGGCACCGCCGAATTCTTCAAGGAGCTTGTCTTCCCGAAAACGGCTCTTGCACGCACGGCAATCGACCATCGGATCGCTGAATGTCTCTTCGTGACCGGAGTATTTCCAGGTCAGGCGGTTCTGTATGATCGCGGAATCGAGACCCTCGATATCGTCGCGTTCGTACACGACCCATCGCCACCAACTGTTCTTGATGTTGTTCGCAAGCTCGACGCCGAGCGGACCGTAGTCCCATGACGACCCGAGTCCGCCATAGATCTCGGATGCGGGAAACACGAACCCGCGGCGCTTAGAGAGGGAAACGATGGTTTCGATGTTCGGAGCTGACATAAAATTGAAATGATATGACGAATGCTTCCAGCCGGGAAATCCGACAAGACAAATTGTTAAGGAACGAAAACCTCGGGGTTGTATTGTGTGTAAGATTCCGCAACAATTCCACATTATGCGCGCGAAACTTTTCAGCCTTTTTCTGTGGCTTGCGATCATCGCGGCGGCGACATGGTTCGGTGGAACGCTTTATCAGATGCTGGTGATCGTCCCGATGTGGGCGGCCTCGCCGCCCGAGTCCGTGCGAGAATTCTTTACCCAAACACGTTATAACGAGACCATCTGGAATTTCTTCGGGCCGCCGTTTATGATCGCGAGGTCGCTCCCCCTGGTGCTGGCTATTATCTTCGGCTGGCACCTTCGTCCGCAACGCACTTGGCTGTTGATCGCGGTACTTGTAAAGGCATTCGGCATCGCGTTCACACTCTTCTATATCTACCCCATCAATGAAGTGCTTTTTTTGAATGCCGGAGGCAACCATTCGCCGGAAGAGGTCCGGCAATTGGTAGATAAGTGGGTGCTATCGGACCGGATCCGCTTCGTTGTAGGAACGATAGGCTTTATCTCACTTCTCCGGGCCCTTAGCCTGCCTATAGAACGACAGCGTAGACATTCTGCGCCCTAGGGAATGCGCACGCGTCGGACAATCTCCGCAAACCTCTCATCTGTCCTGAGTTCGTTCCATTTCGGCTCGACTTTTATGAATGCAAGCCGAAGATCGCGCTGATCAACCGCTCGATTCAACCATCGAAATGTATTCTCCGCATCACCAAGTCCGCTATAGACCAATGCAATATTGTATGGCGTCACGGCTCGCGAATCGGACAGCTTCAGAAGTTCCGACAGTTTTTTGTTCGCCTCTGCTTTCCTCCCCTGCTTTGCCAATGCATAAGCGATGAATGTAACCGGCGTGCTGTCCTGCGGATTCATTGCTTTGGCGATTTCCGCGGCGGAGATCGCCTCACGATAACTCCCCTTTTCAAGATGGGCCTGCGAAGCGGCTAGGTGGGCAAGATAAAAGTTAGGATCAAGCTCGAGTACGCGGCTGAGCTCCGCCAAGGCCTCGTCCGGCCGTCCGGAGAATGTCAGGTACTGGCTATAAACCGAGTTGTTACGCAGATGGAGCGGATTTAGGATTCGTGCTCTTTCGAGTAACGCAAAACCTTCGTCCATTCGCCCGCTGTTGCATAAAAGGGCACCGAGTGCGAAATATGCCGCCTCATCATTAGGCGCCAATTCGATAGCGCGCCTGAAGCGCGATTCGGCAGTCGTCCAGTCCCAGTCAAACCAGACGTTTACCGAACCCAAGGCAAGATGGGCCTCGGCCAGCTGAGGATCGAGTTCGAGGGCCTTCTCCGCGTCCCTGCGCGCTGTCGTGAATGCCTCTGTAGTCGGCACCTCGCTTCGAAATGCCAATCCCAGGGCGGCTTGTACGGCCGCAGCATACGCCTTAGCGTAATTCGGATCGAGTTCGATCGCCTTTCGGTAGTAGTCTATCGCGAGCTCTGCCCCACGGTGCCGCGTTGTGAGAAAGTGGTGCCTGCCCTTGAGATACATTTGGTAGGCCTCTTCATTCTCCGTGTGGGTCTTGGCGATTTTTTGTTGGTCGGCCGACGTCAGGCTGGCGCTGAGTGTTTGCGCTATATCGCGCGCGATCTCATTTTCCAATGTGATCAGGTTCTCAAGCCGTCGAATATATTGTTTGCTCCATAAATTGTTCTCGGTCGCTGCTTCGACTAGAGAAACGTAGACAGCTATCTCCTCGCCCCTCTGGATCAGTCGTCCGGTCACTATGGCCTCGACATTTAGATCGCGGCCGACAATGCTAGCTGGAACATCCGTGTCCTTGTATCGCAAAACACTCGAGCGGGACTTGACCTCGAGCCCGGGGACTTCCGAAAGGCTGCCGACCAGAGACTCGGTGATGCCATCAGAGAGATACTCGATATCCCGATTCCCGCTCTCATTCACCAGAGGTATCACCGCAAGCGACCGTATCGGCCCACCTGCAGAAACACCGAACAAACGATAACCGATATATCCGGTCGTCACGACCATGGCCGTTGCCAGCAGGATACCGAAGACTCCTAATCTCACGGATCGTCGATTCCTGCCACTATCGGACGAAATACGCTCCCCGGACAGGACATGCGGCACGGTCTCGTCCAGCGCAGGCGACATTGGCAGCATCCTTGTCGCCTCTGGATCGCCGCTCCCACTGCCGAGCGGCATTCCATCGTCGAGGCAAAAATTTAACCTGTCGGGATATCGCTTGCCGCAGTTCGGGCATGTCTTACCGGCCGCTTCTTCCGCCGATTCGATCGCTTCCTCGACGGCAGCCACGAACTTATACCCTCGCTTGCGCACGGTAGCGATATAATTCGGAGAGCCGGCAACATCGCCCAATTCTCTACGTATTTCTTTGATGATCCGCGTGAGCGCGTCGTCGGTTACGAACGAGTCCTTCCAGATCGCGTCAAAAATTTCCTGCTTTTCAACGACACGACCCCTGTGGCGTATCAGGTAGACAAGCACATCGAACGCCCGCGGGGTGAGGGCGCAGTCAACGCCGTCGCGCGAGAGGCGAAAGTTTTCGAGATCGACGATGAAGTCATCGAAGCGGTAGGTTGTTGGGTCTTTACCTGCCAAATCGTTCCAACTCCTGCGAACGCGAAAGTCGAACCGTGAAAAACACCAGAATATCGCCATTTTATCAGGCGATTGTCAGGATTCAACCGCGTCTCATGCGGTACCTTGATGCCGCTCGACAATCGGCAAATTCAAAAAGGAGTTGATCATGACAATAAAAATGAAGACAAACAACGGCTGGAATATAGTTCTCCGCTCGATCGTTTACGCGATAATCGCCGTCGCAGCGGCAGTCCTGACCTTAGGGATGCCATCCGACCATTCGGTCCAGGCGCACGACGGGGACGAAACGTGCAGCCCGGAGTGCCGCGTCCAGCTCGCACGAGTGCGGGCAGCCACGGCAAAGTACCACGATATCAACGAGGCCTTACTCGACGGTTATACCCAGGTCAGTCCGTGCGTTGCACTGCCGACCGGACCGGCGATGGGCATCCATTACGGCAAGGTACCGAGAATGCAAGACGGTGTGTTGAATATAGAAGAACCCGAGATCCTCCTATACCAGCCAGAGTCAGACGGCGACCTTCGGCTGGTCGCTGTCGAATATATGATCCCACGAAACCTGGTCACGGAGCTTCCGCAACTGTTCGGACACTACTTTCACAGCGGCCCGATGAACACTTATACGCTCCACGCTTGGATCTGGAGAAACAATCCGTCTGGGATGTTCGAGGATTTCAATCCGAACGTAACCTGCTCGGCAAACTGACCCGTTATAACAAACGGAGGCCGTCCAATGGGCGGCCCCCTTTTCAACAGCTACCGGATGTCTTGCTTCGAACAGCATTTATCAGCTGTACCGTTCACTCGTCACCGCCGCCGCTCGACGCCTTTGCTTTCTCTTCAGCAAGGATCGCCTTGCGAGAAAGCTTGACCTTATTTCCTTCCTTGCCGATGCACTTGACCATGATCTGCTGGCCTTCCTTCAACTCGTCCCGGACGTCCTTGACGCGTCGATCTGAGATCTCGGAAATGTGCAGCAGTCCGTCAAGCCCAGGCAGGATCTCAACAAAAGCTCCAAAGTCGACGATACGCGAGACTGTTCCGAGATACGTTTCGCCGATCTCGGCCTCGGCCGTAAGTGACTTGATCCGAGCGATAGCTGCCTTAGCGGCTTCGCCATCGGCGGTCGCGATCATTACGGTACCGTCGTCCTCGATATCGATCTTCGCACCGGTTTCCTCGGTGATCGAACGGATGACGGAACCACCCTTACCGATCACGTCGCGGATCTTGTCCGGATGGATCTTGAGCGTGATGATACGCGGAGCATAGGGTGAGATCTCCTCACGCGGCTCGGCGATCGCCTGGTTCATGATATCGAGGATATGCATCCGGCCCTTGCGTGCCTGCTCAAGTGCCTCCTGCAGGATCATAGCGTTGATTCCGGCGATCTTGATATCCATCTGCAGCGCCGTGATGCCTTCGCTCGTACCGGTGACCTTGAAGTCCATGTCGCCGTAGTGATCTTCTGCACCGGCGATGTCCGAAAGGATCGCGTAGCGATTTCCTTCCATGACCAATCCCATCGCCACGCCGGCAACCGGCCGCTTGATCGGCACACCGGCATCCATCAGGCTGAGACATCCGCCGCAGACCGATGCCATCGACGACGAACCATTCGATTCAGTGATATCGGACACGATGCGAAGCGTATATGGAAAATCGGCCTCGTCCGGCAGGATAGCTTCTATTGCACGCCGGGCCAGATTACCGTGACCCGTTTCGCGTCGCGACGTTCCGCCGAAACGCCCTGCCTCGCCCACCGAGTACGGCGGGAAGTTGTAGTGCAGCATAAAGCGGCGTTTGACTTCACCTTTCTCTATGTCATCCATGTACTGCTCGTCCATTTTCGTGCCGAGCGTAGTGGTGACGATCGCCTGCGTCTCACCGCGAGTGAAGAGCGATGAGCCGTGAACCCGCGGCAGCCATCCGACTTCACACGAGATCGGGCGGATCTCCGAAAATTTACGTCCATCGGGACGGCGGCGTTTGCCAAGCATGTCTTCCCGAAAGATCTTTTCCTTCAGATGCGAAAACACCTTGCCGGCCATGAAGCGCTGGTCGGGGACGTCCTCGGGATAGCTTTCCACGACTTCCTTCTTGAGAGCGTCGATCGCGGCATAACTCGTAAGCTTATCCGTGCCGGTCGTATCGAGTGCTTCTCGCAGCCGGTCACCAAAGTTTTTCTCGACTTCCGCGATCAGGTTTTCGTCGAGCTGGAGCGGTGTGAATTCGCGTTTTGTGACCTCCAGCGCCTTGCCCAGCTCCTTCTGCCAGAGGCAAAGCCGCTTGATCTCTTTGTGGGCGAGCATCAGGGCTTCGACCATGATATTCTCAGCAACCTCGTGGGCCGCCGCTTCGACCATGACGATCGCTTCTTCGGTACCCGCGACGACGAGATTCAATTCGGATTCGCGCCGTTCGTCGTATGTCGGATTGATGAGGTACTTACCGTTGATGAGACCGATACGAACCCCCGCGATCGGGGTTTCGAAGGGTATGTCCGATAGATAAAGAGCGCACGAGGCCCCCGTGATAGCGATCACATCCGGATCGTTTTCCGTATCGGCCGAGATCACGGTCCCGACGATCTGCGTCTCAAACCGATAACCGTCCGCAAAGAGTGGTCTGACCGGGCGGTCGATAAGCCGGCACGTCAGCACTTCTTTCTCGCTAGGCCTGCCTTCACGGCGGAAATAATTTCCCGGGATACGACCCGCGGAATAGCTCGACTCGCGGTACTCAACTGTAAGCGGGAAGAAGTCTAATCCTTCTTTTGCTGTCCGCGCGCTGACCGCCGTAACGAGCAGCATTGTGTCACCATATCGAATAACGACCGAACCATCGGCCTGTTTTGCAACCTTCCCTGTTTCTACGACCAGCTCACGATTGCCGAGCTTGATCGATTCATTCAAATATTTTTTCTGTGGCATTTTCTACATCCTCAAAACAAAAGCGGCTGGTGCAAGTCGTGATGCCCCGCCGCTTTTGGAGTTTTAATATTACGCGTCCTCTTTTGTATGTGGCCAAAATCGCTGTCACGTTCAGCAGCCGCCAACAAATTCTTCGTGAGGACGTCTTTTTACAATGACTCGAAGCAGTCAACTCTTAGTCCCTGGTCCCGAGTCCCAACAGCCCTAAGTCATATGCTTGGGACCAGGAACCTGAGACCTGGGACTTATCTTCTCAATCCTAGCTTCTTGATGATCTCGTGGTATTCGTTGATGTCCGACCGCCTGAGATAATCCAGCAGCTTGCGCCGACGTGAGACCATCTTCAGGAGCCCGCGACGCGAGTTGTTATCTTTCTTGTGAACCTTGAAGTGCTCGGTCAACTCATTGATCCTCTGTGTCAAAAGCGCGACCTGCACCTGCGAAGAACCCGTATCCGACGTGTGCGTTTTATAGTCGCTTACTATTTTCTCTTTTACTTCTTTAACCGTCGCCATATATTAATCGACTCTCAAATGGTCTCTCCTAGCTCGCAGTAGACCGCTGCTTTACAGGCGATAACCGCGAAAATTTAACTCCTCAAATTGATCAAAAATCAGGCTAAATTCTACAACATTAACCTTTAACTAACAACAGTTTCTACAGTTCGAACTCTTCCATGAACTTCGTCGAAAAGTCACCTCTTCTGAACCGCTCATCAGCCATGATCCTCTTATGCAGCGGGATGGTGGTCTTTATTCCCTCGACAACCATCATGTCCAAAGCACGCTCCATTCGGGCGATCGCGAGCTCACGTGTACGCGCGTGCACGATCAGCTTGGCGATCATCGAGTCGTAGTACGGCGGAACCGTGTAATCCGGATAAGCGGCCGTATCAACACGTACGCCCGGCCCGCCCGGGATATTGAACGCAGTGATCTTACCGGGACTAGGCGTAAACTTTACGGGATCTTCCGCATTGATCCTGCACTCGATCGAGTGACCAACGATCTGGACGTCACTCTGCTGGTACTGCAGATCTTCGCCCGCGGCGATGCGTATCTGGTTACGAACAATGTCCGCCAGCGTAACCATCTCCGTGACCGGGTGTTCCACCTGGATCCGGGTATTCATCTCCATGAAATAAAAGCTGCCGTCCTCGTCGAGGAGGAACTCAAAAGTTCCGGCGCTCGAGTACCCGATCTCGCGGCACGCATTCACCGCGACACTGCCCATCTTCTCTCGCTGCTCTTTCGTTATCGCCGGTGAAGGCGCCTCTTCGAGAAGCTTTTGATGGCGGCGCTGGATCGAGCATTCGCGTTCGCCGAGGTGAATGCAGTTGCCATGCTCATCCGCCAGAACCTGTATCTCAATATGCCGTGGCCGTTCAATGTAACGCTCGATATAAACGGCGCCGTTCTTAAAAGCGGCCAGGGCCTCTGATTGGGCGGTCTCGAGGTTGGTCTCTAGTTCCGCTTCTGAGCGAACTATACGCATTCCACGACCGCCGCCTCCGGCCGCGGCCTTGATGATCACGGGAAATCCGATCTCATGCGCGATCCGCTTTGCCTCTTCTGCAGACTCGATCGGATCCGGGCTACCCGGAAGGATCGGCACACCCGCCGCCTGCATCGTTCGCCGGGCCTCGACCTTGTCGCCCATCATGGCGATCACGTCCGCCCGCGGGCCGATGAACTTGATATTGCAGTCTTCGCAGATCTTCGCGAACGTGGCTGACTCGGCGAGAAATCCGTATCCGGGATGAATAGCGTCCACGTTCGTTACTTCGGCGGCACTGATGATCGAGGGAATATTCAGGTAACTCTGTGCGGACGGAGGCGGGCCGACGCATATTGCTTCGTCGGCGAAACGAACGTGCAGGGCTTCGCGATCGGCTTCGGAGTGTACGGCGACGGTTTTGATGCCCATCTCTTTGCACGTCCATATGATCCGGCAGGCGATCTCGCCGCGATTGGCAATCAGGATTTTCTTGATCTCGCGAATTTGCATTGATCTAAACTGCCGAGACGCCGAGTCGCAGAGAGTCAAATTCGGCAAGCGGAAAGCCGTATCAAACAGGATCAGCCTTCGCTTCTCTGCGCCTCCGCGTCTCGGCGGTTATTTCACTTTCGTATTCCGAACAACGGCTGGCCGTACTCAACCGGTTGGCCGTTCTCAACGTATACCTTCACGACCTCACCCGACGTTTCCGCCTGGATCTCGTTCATGAGTTTCATGGCTTCAACGATGCAGACTACCGATTCCGGTGAAACGACGCTGCCTTCTTTGACATACGGCTCTTTATCAGGCCCCGGCGAACGGTAGAAGGTGCCAACGATAGGCGACGTGATCTTGAAAAGATCTTCGTCTTCGGCTGCCGCAGCCGGCGCGGTTACGTGCTCGGATACCGGAGCTGAAGGTGTGGAAACGGATGCCGATGGAACAGGAGCCGTAGGTGCGAATGCCTGCGGCGCGGTCAATTTGCTCAGGCGAATACGGACGTTCTCGTTCTCGTATTCGAAGTCGGTGAAACCGTGCTCATTGAAAAGCTCAGCCACTTCGCGAAGCTCACCTATGTTCAATGAGGGATCGTTGCTGAAGTCCTTTTTGGAGGCCCGCTTATTCTTTACGGGTTTGTCCGATTCTTCTTTAGCCTGCGCAGAAGCCGTAATTTCACTCATCGTGCACTTACTCCTTCAGGTTAGCCTTTCGCCGCCATCTCACGCGGATTATCAACCAGCTCGATTACCGCCATTTCGGCGTTATCACCCGAGCGACGTCCCAGCTTAATGATTCGTGTGTATCCGCCATTACGGTCCTTGTATCGTGCACCCAGTTCGTCAAACAAACGCTTGACCGCCGCCACGCCGGCCGTTCTTTCGATCGCGTCCTTGGGCTCGCCTTTCTTTCCGCGAAATCGGCTTGCAGCCGCCTTGAATGTCGTGTTACCCGAGTGAAAATATCTGGCGGCCTGACGCCGCAGATGTACTACATCAGCTTTCGAATCATCGCCATTGAGCGCCTGCGCTTTACGCGCCAGAGTGATCGCCTTCTCGACAAAGGGACGCAGCTCTTTCGCCTTTGCGACTGTTGTCACGATGTGTTCTTTCTCGGAGGTGACGAGCGATGTCGCCAGGTTCCTCAACATCGACATCCGATGTTCGGTCGATCTACCCAATTTACGATGTGCCTTTAGATGTCTCATTTGTTTGGTCCCACGTCCCAAGTCCCAAGTCCCAAGTCCCGATGCGTATGAAGCATTGGGACCACGGACCAGGGAATGGGGACTTCTAATCTAAGTCTCGTCCGCCTGTGCCGGGGATCGGATTGCCTTGCTCGTCGAAATCCATTCCAAAATCAAGGCCCATACCGTGCAGCAGATCCTTGATCTCGGTCAGCGATTTCTTACCGAAATTCTTTGTCCCGAGCATGTCTTTCTCGCTACGCTTGATCAGATCCCGGATCGATCGGATATCTGCATTCTTGAGGCAGTTGTAAGATCGGACCGAAAGCTCGAGTTCGTCCACCGGCTTGTCGAGCAGGTCGTTCCGCATAAGCGGGGGACGTGCGATGTCTTCGTATTTGTATTCTTCCTCTTCTTCCTCGAAGTTGATGAAGATCGACATGTGATCCTTGACGAGCTTAGCCGCCAAACCGATCGAATCTTCGGGCTTTACGGAACCATCGGTCCACACCTCGATCGTTAGCTTGTCGAATTCAGTGTTCGATCCCTGACGCGTCTTATCGACGTTGTAATTCACTTTTCGGATCGGCGTATGAACCGAGTCGACCGGGATATACCCCACCGAAAGATCTTCGTCGTTGTTGAACTCGGCCGAAACATATCCGCGGCCGCGTTTCAATCTCATCTCGACGTTCAGCGAT
>DASUSJ010000356.1:0-2470 GCA_036375155.1 Pyrinomonadaceae bacterium | reverse complement strand
CAGCTAATTGCTCGAACGGCCGCTTTGGTGGAAAATGACGGCAGCGCCTAACTACTTCATACCTATTGTGTCTATGTCCAATTCGTTCCTGAAACGCCTGATCGATTCCTTCGATGCGCGGCCTGAAAAGATCGCGATGCGGATCGTCGGGGACGATTCCCAGGTTTACACCTTCGGTGAAACGCTGCGGCAGATCAGATCGATCGCCTACCGGCTTGAACAGCAGGGCGTGGCATTCGGCGATCGCGTCGCGCTGATCGGAGAAAATCACCCGTGCTGGGCGATCGCGTACCTCGGGATCCTGTATCGGGGTGCCGTATGCGTTCCGCTCGATCCACACGGCGAGATCGACACCCTTAAGAACTTCATCGATAACTCGGAAGCAAAACTCGTGTTCATCGGATCGGAAGTGAGTGAGAAGTTTGCACAGATCGAAGACAAACTCGGGCGGAAGCTTCCAGTCGTCGAGTGGGAAGGGTCAGCACCACCCGCTGAGGTGCATGCTACTAACTTTCCTGACTGGGCTTCATCCGCCTTCCCTGATACGTTTGCCTCCGAGATCCCACGAGCCGCTCGGGACGACATTGCGCTTCTGATCTACACAAGCGGCACGACCGGCACTCCCAAAGGCGTCCCGCTAACGCACGGCAACATCGTTGCTGAGCTCGATGGCATTAATGAGGTCCTGAAACTCTCCGATAAGGAAAAGATCCTCAGCCTTCTCCCGCTCTTTCACGCATACCTTCAGATCGTGAATCTGTGGGTCGCAACAACTTATGGCTGCGAGGTCGGTTATCTTAAAGAGCTTTCACCAGCCGAGCTCGGGAACGCGATGAAAGAGTTCAAACCTACGATCCTCACAACTGTCCCCCGGCTCTGGTATCTATTTCACAAGAAGATATTCGATGCGGTCGCCGCGAAACCAAAAGCCGTCCGAGCGCTCTTCCGATCGATGCTGGCGGCGAATGGAGTCCTTCGCGATACGTTTAGTATCAATCTCGGACCAAAGCTCTTCGGGCAGGTACACGAATCGTTCGGGGGAAGACTACGCCTCGCGATCTCCGCCGGATCACGCTTCGATGAAGACGTCGCAACCGACTTTCACAAACTCGGTTTCACTATCTTGCAGGGTTATGGTCTGACTGAAACGAGCGGGGCCGCAACGGCGACATACGAAACCGACAACCGCGTCGGATCGGTTGGAAAGCCGATGAAAGGAGCTGAGATCAAGCTCGACAGCCCCGACAAGGACGGCGTCGGCGAAGTGCTCATCAAGGGCGAGATCGTCTTCTCCGGCTACTACAAGAATCCGTCTGCGACGGCAGATGCATTCACCGAGGACGGCTGGTTTCGAAGCGGTGACCTCGGCAAGGTTGATGACGACGGACATCTGTACATCGTCGGGCGAGCGAAAGACGTAATTGTACTTCCCAGCGGCAAGAATGTTCATCCCGAAGATCTGGAGATCCACTATTTGAAAACACCGCTTGTTGAAGAGATGGCTGTCGTCGGCGTCCGCGACGAGAGCGCACAGCGTGCCGGAGCAGAAAAACTTGCTGCAGTCGTGGTGCCCGATTTCGAATATCTCCGGCAGACAAAAGTTGCGAATTCTAAAGAGGCAATTCGGTACGCCCTTGATAACCTCGGTCGCGATCTTCCCGAATATCAACGCGTACGCGATTACATAATCCGTGCGGAACCGCTCCCGCGGACAGGAAGCCGGAAGATCAAGCGTTTCGAACTAAAAAAGGAGATTGAAAGCGGTGCCAGCAATGGCCGATCGACGGAAACGAAGGAGTGGTCGCTTTCATCTGAGGATGAAAAATATCTCAGTGGCGATGTAGCAACCACGGTTGTCTCTATCATCAAGACGAACGCACCCGACGCCGACCTGATCCATCCATCTATGAACCTCGAGATCGATCTCGGTCTCGATTCGCTGGCGCGGGCGGAAACGTTTGCCGCGATCGAACACGCGTTCTCGACAGAATTCTCAGCCGACGAGGCTGCACAGGCTCTTACCGTGCGCGACGTTATCGAGTTGGCTGCAAAGTCAGGGTCGACCGCAAAAGCAAGCGGGTTAATTCCCAAGTCTCGAGCTGATATCGCTTCGGCAGACCGCAACGCTGCTATCCCCGGAGGTACCGACTTCACTTGGTCGACAATCATCAAGACCGCCAATGTCGAGATCCCGGAACTTCGCAAAGCCCTCGCGAACCGCCCCCTATTCGCGGCGTTCGCTTTCACTGTGTACAAATGCTTCAACCTTTTCTGCCGCGTGTTCATGCGTCTCGACGTGAAAGGGTTGGAGAATCTGAGATCGATGAAGCGGCCCTTCCTGATCTGTCCCAATCACCAGAGTTTTCTCGACCCGTTCGTGCTTTGCTCAACTTATCCGTTTGAATTTTTTAAGAATACCTTTCACGTCGGTGCCAGCGAGTTCTTCCAGACGCGACTCATGGGCTGGGTC
>DASUSJ010000355.1:0-10412 GCA_036375155.1 Pyrinomonadaceae bacterium | reverse complement strand
TATCTCGAAGAACCATAAAGCGAGAGGGCCGAGCCGGTGGGCAGCATCGGCAAGAGCTTCGCATAAATAAAAAAGAGTGGGCGAAATGCCCACTCTATTTTGTTTGCGGGACAGATCCCGCGTTTCAAGTCCCAGCCTGTTACGGATTTGCCACGAAATCCATGCCGGCCAGATCCTCATTCAGGGTGAACGACCTTGTGTCATCGGCGAAGGTATAACGCTTGTGCGATACCGTCATGACATAGAAGTTACCAGCCTCAGCGCCCTCGATCGTGTAATAACCGAACGAATTCGACAAAGCCGAGAAGCTGTTACCGCTTTGGGCATCCACCAGAGTGAGACGCGCTCCGCCGATACCAGTACCGAACGAGTCGGTTATGCGACCACTTACCGAAGCCGGTGCTGCCGTCGGCTGAAGTTGTGTGTTCGAGAACGTACAGGTTACGAACTCACCTTCTTCAAGGACTATGGTTGCAGTACGCGTTATGAGGCTTGTAGTAGTGTTCATCGTATTCGGCAAACCGCCGGGAGTCTCAACGCAGTTAATGCCGGACAACGTCCATGTCGGGGAGTAATTCCCTTCCGTCACGGTGATTGCATTTGCAGCACCGAAGAGAACCAAACCGCTGAAGGACTGCGAAGCAGTTCCGCCGCCGCCGGTACCCACTACGTTGTCGACGAGATTAAACATCGTCGTACCCAGATTAGCGGACGACGTGAAGCCAAATACGAACGTAGACGTCGAGCCTAACGGAGGATCAAGGGTGGTCACCGACTTGATGATCGTTACCTGAGCTGGGAAGACGACCGCGTCAGCCGACAGCTGGAGATCACGGTTACCCTGGTTAGCACCGGGGAAATCAACGATAAAGTTGTGATACGGCGAACCGCTGATACTAATGGCAGAGTTATTTATCCCCCAATCCGTTCTCGTAGAGATGTGCGATCCGTAAGCAATCACAACATTGGTCGCGTTAGCGGTAAACGTAATCGTGATTGCCTTGGAGCTGTCTCCCGCGGTCGAACCAGTCAAGGTGTATCCGCTTACGCCGGTGATCGTGCAGCCAAAGCACGAGAAGCTTCCCGGGATCTGTACGATGTCATCGGCCGTTCCTAGCATTCCATCAAAACCAGCCGTGACCTGCGAATCGATCGGAATCGAAAAGGTTGTTTCCGAAGCGAGCGTACAACCGGTCACGCCGACGCATGGGTCATTATTGACTGATTCAGTACGGTCGTAGTCAGTGAGGTAATCGGTCGCATATTTGCCGCCCTTGGTGTAGTCGTAACCGATCGTCACGGTATACGACTGGCCGATGACTAGATCCGTAGCGACAATTCTGATCGGCACCGAGTCGCCCTCTAAGTAATGCGACTTACTCGCGATAAGGTTACCTCTGGTATAGCCATCATTGGCCGTCGAGATGTTACAGTTGATCGGCGCGCTGAAGGGTCCGTTGGCGCACTGTTCGATGTCGACGCCGATCGCTTCGGGCGCCAATGCTTTCTGCGTCGAGAGCCAGGTCTTCTGAGACGAAGGCCAGGTCTTCTGCGCCGAAGTGGAAATTGCCACAGCAGCAACGCACACGAGCAAAACCAGCATGCGGGTTGCCAAAGATCTATTCATCAAATTAAGTTGGGGAAACTTCATAATTTACTCCTCTCTCTAAAGCCCTCTAATCGCGAGCGGCAAAATTTGCTTGCATGTTCCGGGGAAACGCCGAATCCACCAGCGATTCCAAAAACGTAAACAAAGCCATTCCGGCTAGCGTTTCGGGCGGAAAATCTAATTAAGACCGTGTCAGAGTGTGTAACAAAAGTCTTCAAGCAATGTCAAGACTTTTTTCCACAGGCCTCCGAGCCACCCGAACATAATTGCAAAAAAGTACCCCTTTCGCCCTGACAGCTCCGCAAAGAGCTGTTCCACTAAACTGCTGAAGCCAGAGCGGAAGGGAGTTATTTACGGGAGATTGTAAATTCTATGAAGACAATATAACACGATTCCAAAACAATTCCAGAAAAAAAGCTTACGCAAATTGTCTTCGAGCATGATTACGACGCGCCCCCTGCCTCGAATTTGCCAAAATAAAAAAAGCCGGACCAGAATGGCCCGGCTTCTCAGGTTTCCAGTGATCGGGAACTAAGAACCCAGCTAGTTACCAGCGGGCATTTTCCGCAAGGAAATCGACGTTCGCAAGATCGTCGGTAAGAACGAATGAGCGTTCGTTATTTCCAATCCTGAAACGTTTCGTGCCATATGCCGTGAGAACGTAGAAGGTGGAAACCTCGAGCCCGTCGAAGGCATAGAAGCCAAAATTATTACTCGTAGCAAAAAAGACATGGCCGCTGGCCGCGTGCAACAGCGAGAGCTTCACGCCACGGACGCCGCGTCCCTGTTCATCTGTAATGCGTCCCGTTATGGTGGCTTCACCGGCCGTTGGTACGATCTCCTCACTCGTGAAGGTGCAGGTGACCGTCTCATCGTTTTCGACCATTATGTTCGCTCGCTGATTCGCCAGGTCCACCGTTGTGTTGGGGATGTTGGGCGAGCCACCTGCGGTTTCCGTGCATGCAATTCCCACAAGCCGCCAGCCCGGTACGCTTGATTCGGTAACTGAGACGATCTGCGCGTTTCCCGGGACACTTGGATCGGTGAACTCCTGGTCGCTGACAAGGCTGAAACTGGAGGTTGATATATTCGTTGCCTGGTAAGGAAACTCGGTTGTCGACGTTGGTCCGTTGCCATTATTAACACGCTTCTTGATAGTGATACGCCCGGTTTGGGCGGGGGTGGGCGAGGGACTTGGGCTCGGGGTCGGTGTGGCACTAGGCGTGGCTGTGGGTGTAGGAGTTGGGGCTGGTGCACTACTGAGCCAGGAATATAAAAGTTTATTAGGCGACGTGCTGTCGATATTCGATACGACGCCTGTCGTCGCCGAACCTGTTATAACCTGCGCTACATTCGCGGGGCTCGCCCCAGGATTTGCCGCGCGGTAGACAGCCGCAACACCGGCTATCAATGGTGCCGCCATCGACGTTCCGCTAAGTACGCGAGTCGCGGAATCGTTTGCGATGCTGGCTGACGTAACCGCATTCCCTGGAGCAAAGAGATCCAAGCAGGGACCGAAATTCGAATAAAGAGCGCGCTCATCGGCCTCGGCGCTGGCGCCGACAGTGATGGCGTTCGGTGTACGCGCAGGAGTGAAATCACAGGCGTTCCACTGGCTGTTGCCAGCAGCGATCGTGTATGTGATTCCCGAGGCGATCGAGTTTGTGATCGCCGATTCCATCGCGGGCGACGTACCGGGTGCGGTGATACTGATATTCGCGACAGCCGGATTAATACGATTTGCGGTGAGCCAGTCTATACCTTCAATAAGATCGGATATCTGACCGCCGCCGGGACAAGGCAAAACTCTCACAGAGTGGACGAACGCGTTTTTTGCAGCTCCATATGTCGCGCCTGCGGCTATGCCGGCAACGTGGGTACCGTGACCGTTGCAGTCAAGCCCGTTTTGTCCGTCGTCCAGCGCGTCGTATGCGACGCTTGCCCGGCCGCCAAATTCCTGATGGCTCACTCGAATTCCGGTATCGAGAATATAAATATGAGATCCGGCTCCGGCATTCGTGTAGCTGAAGTTTGTATCCATCGGCATGCTGCGTTGATCGACCCGGTCCAGGTGCCATGGTGCGCCTGTCTGCGTGGCCGACACCGATATCATCGAATCCTCTTCTACGAACTGAACTCGTTCATCACGGCTGAGAGTTTCAGCCTGCTCCGGCGTCATGTCCGCGGCGTAACCTTTCAAGGCATTTGCATACACGCCGCGTACGCTGCCGCCGTAGACCGACGACAGGAACTGGGCTTCGGCCTCGACGACGGGACCTTCCGCCGAGCGACCGACAGCATCTTCGTTCAGCACAACGATGTACTTGTTCGCGATAGCCTGATTGGATCGTCGTAGCTTGTATTTTTGACCAGAGGTTTGAACCGTAAGAAAGGAGCCTGCAGTCATGAGGCTGACCGCAAAGGCCAGGGAAAGGAAAATCAATTTTCGCATCTTGGGGGGTACTCCGTGGATTGGAATCGGAAGATAAGAGGTCGGTCGGAAAGTGTGTGTGAGGCGGATAAGAACTTATCCGTAAAACAACATAAAACAGCGTTGGCAACCGTGTCAATACGAATTTTTCAGAATGACTGAAAGTTCGGTCAGAGTGACTGAAAACGGAGAAAAAAAATCAACTTTGAGCAATCTCGCCGGTGTTGATTGGAGATCGAGTGAGGAAGCTACCGTTAGTTATCGAGCAACGGGGCGGTACAAATCCGAAAGAGCTCTTCCCGGCAGGCCGCCTTGGTAGGCTGATCGGAACTCGATAGAATGTGTTCACAACGGAAGTGCGGATGAGGAATGTTTCGATGGAAGAATTGATCAAAGGACTAACGGGTAAGAAGATCGACGTGAGTTGCGGTGCGGGCACCGCGTTGCGTGGCGAGGTGATCGCCGTCATGGATGGTGTCGTGCATCTTAGAGACGAGGACGAAAAAGCTGCATACGTTGCGATCGACAAAATCGCGACCGTTTATGAATGCTCGGACTCAGTTTCACGGCCCGGCTTCATTGGCTAAAGAAAAAGGAAACCCCGATCAAAACAATCGATCGGGGTTCCGATGTGAATAATTTGTGACGACCTATCTTGCCAAATCTGCTTCCACTCTTTCCACGGCGGGAGCTGCCGGTACAAGACGTCTGAAGCCCACGATCCGCTTCTCCCAGTATCCCTTAAACGGTGAATACGTGATCCCCTTGCTTGATGAAGCATGGTAGAAACCGTTCTCGTCGGCCACAATTCCGATGTGGCCTAATCCATTTAAAAAGACCAACGTGCCGAATTTGAATCGATCATTTCCGTCGACCGGCTCTGACATCGACCAAAGTCCACGAGCGCTCTGACGGGTAAAATTTATCCCAGCCTCGTTGAAAACACTCCAAACGAAACCCGAGCAGTCATACCGATTCGGACCCGACGAGCCGTAACGATAGGGGATCCCGAGTCTAGACCCGATCCCGGTCATGATCTGTGAGGAGACCGAGCCGCTGTACACGAGCCGGCCTGCGGCCAGCGAAGCTGCCGCCGCGTTCATCGCGCTCGACGCCACCGTTTTCTTAACCAATGGTTGCGTATTCTCAGGTTTAACTACTACGAGTTGGTTTGTTAGGGTTGGGCGGGTCGACGGGGTGTTTGAAGGTGTTGAAGAAACAAGTGATTTCGTCTTATCGGTAGTAGCTGCGGGAATCGGTGGTTGGTTAGTGGGTCGGGATGAGACTGATCTTACCAATCGCTGCCGATCCTGGGCGGAACCGGCCGAAACAAAAACCAAACTAACAAAAAACGCGCAGAACGACAGATATGAAATCTTCTTGAAATTTTTCAAAACTTAGTACTCCAAATTTTTTTTTTGCAGGGCGAGGCCGGGGCAAAATAAGCCGCAGGCAAAGTAGAGAGAATTCGGTCTCTTACGAATGTGACCCAGGCTTGTTCTTAATTTCTTTTGCTTATTGTTGCCCGAACTACTTAGTTGTAGTCCCCAAATCCGAATCGAATTTGCGGCGGGGCCGCATGTCCGGATTTTAGCTAAAGCAAAGCATAGCACTCTGTGATGCGGGCTGGCAAACATGGTTTGCCAGCAATTTGGTGCGGAGCTGATAAATCCTAGAATAAAAGGGCTTTTCAGTTAGAAAAGCCCTCCTTCCGCCCCTGCCGCTTACCTTCAGTTGTCTTTCGTATGCGAGGAGAAAGTTGGAATCCGAAGCCATCTCCAAAAAAGATGCCCCGGGATCACCCGAGGCATAAAAAGCGATATAGGTTTGATTGGAAGCTTAGGCAGAAAATGACGTCCCGCAACCGCATCCGCCGGTCGCGTTCGGATTCTCAAATGTGAAACCCGAGCCCATCATGTTCGAAGTGTAATCTATAGTCACGCCGTTCAGATACTGCGCCGAAAACATATCGACAAAAAGCTTGATCCCGTGACGGTCGAGTATAAAATCCCCCTGCCGAGAATCTTCCTCGATGTTCAAGCTGTATTGAAAACCGGAACATCCGCCTGGAACCACGCGAACCCTGAGGCCCGCGGACTCGGTCAGATCCTCTTCACCCGCGAAGAATTTCTTGATCTCTTCGGCTGCACTTTCCGTAACATTCAATTCAACGGTCGGGGTTGCTACTGCTGACATTTATTAATTGCTCCTAAGTAATTTTCCGATCCGCCTGTGGGCGAATCCTTACGTTAATGTAATTATTACCGATTGTTCGATGAAATGACAAGCACGTGAGTTGTGCAGGAGATATCCGTCGGAGCGGCTCCTTAACCGCCAGAACGTCGCCAAACTTCCAACGACGGATCCACCGTCTCAGCCATTCGTAGAAACGGACACAAATGATGTTGACCGCGGTGCGATAAGCGAAAGTCGTCTGAATACGCTCGTTACATACACCGCGGACTCTCCAAGGAATGACGAGCGAGGTGTACTCTGCGGCGAGTCCAAATGTCGACAAGCGAGGATGATTAGCGGCCGTTACCCACAATCCGAAGCCAACTGTGGATAATGACCGCTTTATTCCAGTCGTGTTACCGGACTCTAACCTTTCAACTTCGCTATTGCTCGGGGACGTGCAATGGCATACCCGGGCGTATCCAACTGGTTCCACCCGGCGATCCTCCGGTATAGGGACATGGCGCCTTTTTTGTCGCCGGCTTCTTCGAGTGCGACCGCCTGGTAGTACCACACCAACGGATCATTCGGGTTTGCCTTAGCAAGATACTCGGTCGCCTTTGCGTAGTTTTTCTGCTTTAGCTCGACGTACCCAGAAGCCTGGTAATAGTTTCGCTCCTGATTCACGTTTTTCTTCTTCGAAAGGAACTCACTCATTGCCGCCAGTTCGACCCGGGCTGCGTCGAACTCTCCTCTCGCCGCCAGGAGACGAGCCAGCTGTCCCCGCTCGTTAAAGCGTCTGTTCTCCCGCAGTGCCGGAGCAAATGAAGGATCGTCCGAGACCTTTGTTGCCATCGAAAAATGTTTCGCGGCAGCGTCGAGGTTCCCAGATTCAGCATTGATAATTCCGGCGATGTTGTGAAGAGAAAATAAGGTCTGCATGTCGCCGTCTTTCTCTGCAATAATTCGCCGCTTTTCGTTAACCTCGAGCGCCTTGTCGATCTTACCTTCCGCAATAAATGAGTTCATTGTCGATGTTAGCGCCTGGTTGCGTTGACCATCGTTCGTCGACTTATCGAACATTAGCTGGTAGGTCGCCCGGCTTTTTTCATGCTCGCCTTTGTAACCGTAGTTATTTCCCAGACCCCGGTAAGACGCCAGGAATGTGGGATCTTTTGTAAGTGCGATGTTGTACTGTCTTATCGACTCGTCGAACCTGCCGGTCTTCATCAATAACTCTGCGTACGAGTCGTACGGATTCGGATTGTCGGGAATCAGCTTAATGTATGTTTTGAAAGCCGCCTCGGCGTCTTGGAACTTGCCCAGAGCCATATTCGAATAGCCGACGTTATTGTAGGCAGGGGCAAACTTCTTGTCCGTTTTCACGGCGTTCGTGAAGTGTCTCAGCGCGGTCGCATCGTCGCCTATGGAACGATAGTAAAAGCCCAGCTGGCTATGAGCCCGCTTGTCGTTGGGATGCAGCTTATGTAGCTTTTCGAGATGAGCCAAACGAGCGACGTTATCTCCATTAGCTTGGGCTTGAGCGGCGAGGATCCATTCTCGCTCTCCCGGTGACGCCTTGTCGGCCAGGCTCACCGCCATTTCAAGGTTTTTCTGAAATTCACGATTGTTCTGGCCGGCGAACAGATATCCGAAAGCGAAGTTAGGGTCTTTTTGAACAGTCTGATCGAAAAGTGTACCGGCATCTTCGAGATTATCCGCCTTCACCATGCCCTGCTTGAAAAGCACCAGTGCCTCATTCGATGCCGTCAGCGGCATGTCGCCGTTCTGCGCGAAAAGGGCGGGAACCGCCACGGCAATTATGAAAAAAATGGTCAGGGATGCAGTTCCAACTCTGCCGAATAATTTGTTAGTGGACATTATCAGCTCCTTATTTACCGAGATTTATAGAGACGGGTAACTGACGTGTCTGGCGAATTCCAGGAGGGCTAGGAGCGCGTAAGCTAAAAGTTCTATGTGCCGCGCACTATATCACGACCTGGGGGGATTAGCGATGAGGGATCAGTGATAGGCAGTAAGCGATTAAAAACGCTCGACGATCGGGATGCGTGGCAAGCAGTATGTCTCTGGCATGTCGGAGATCGTGCTAATGCAATATGGTCTTGATCTTCGGCTCTTAAAAAATGAATAGCGGAGGCTGGAGCGTAGGTTATACTCTGGAGATCCCGCCGGACGATCACATTTGAACATGCCGATGCGCTTCAGCTAGAACAGTCGCCGCGACACTGATTTTTCTTCTGCTATAGAGATCCCTTCGCGCTCAGAAGTTCGAATACACACCGCCCGAAAGACAGTGATGGCGCATTCGGCTTTTTTGAACCTCCCGCGTTCACGTTGTTTTTGCCCGACCTGCCACCTCCGCTCCACGACTGCGGCCACATTCTTCGGTGCAGGTGTCGATCGCGTCCCCCGGACCACGAGCGAGGGTGCAGATCGAACTTTCGCCCAACCCGACACCGTGTTGACTTCTGTCGCTGCAACATTAACCGTTAAGAAAGCGTAAGCCCTCCCGACGAGGAAAACTCACTATGTTTTGTCCGAAATGCGGAGCGCAGAATGTCGATGACGCGAAGTTTTGCCGGGGGTGCGGAGCGGACGTTAGTAATGTTCTTGCGGTGGTCGACGGAAGACCGCCGAACGTGTCGGCCTTGGAAGAGAAGCGGATCGAACGTTTTAGTTCGGGGTTGCGGGGATTGATAATCGGCGTTGGCCTGATCCTCGCGGCCGCGCTGGGACTGGCGATCTCGTTGCGGCTCGCTGTCGTAGCGATATTCGCCTTCGCATTCGCGTCGGTTTTCCTCGGCATAGGCATTTCGCGCCTGGTTCAGGCGAAAGCTCTGAAAAACCTCCGCGAACTCAACCCTGCCGGGCCCGACGCGCTTCCGCCGGGTGAGGCCGACTACATACAACCCCCGCGGTCGATCTATCAAACAGACGATCTTGCTCCAGCGTCTCGAAGCGTGACCGAACACACGACAACACAGCTCAAGATCGATCCGGATAGAAATGACCGCGGTTGAGCTTCACCCGCAAGCACCCTATGCACTATGCGGAGCGGCAAGTACAGAGCAGAATGCCAAATGGCATTTAACCCGATAACCGCTTCCGAGTTATTGCGGAAAAGCCGTCTCCGCGACCTGAAGCTTATAGTTCAGGATCTCCATTTCATCATTTCCCCAGGGAATAACGGTGTAACCCGTCTTTGATCCGAGGATATGAAACTCGGATTGAATGTTGGTGTACTTCTTCGTTCGCCAGATGGCGAAGTCCGTTACACGATCACCGTCATAGTCACCGGGCGCGGGATAATCGACCTGGCCGGTCACAGCTCCGATCGCAAGACCGAAATTATAGGATCTGTAAGTCCCGTCGGAACTATTCATCCAATGCCAATAGGCGCCTTTGTTACCGCCCGAGCCTAGATAGCGGTACACCGCGAGGTCCGTCCGCGTATCGCCATCAAAATCGGCGGGGATAACGAAGTCTATCTGTTCACCGAAACGCTGATACAGGATCTTTCCCGTGGAACTCATTTTTATGATGAAAGTGTAGGGGGGCGTGATCCCGTCGACGGCCGCATGATAGACCGCCACGTCCGCCATGCCGTCGCCGTCGTAGTCGCCGCGCAGATAATAGTCGCCATAGGTGCCCAATTGCCGCGCCGCCGCCATTCCTGTTCTGCTGAAAAGGGTCCACCAGACAAGTCCGTTAGCACTGTTTGCACGTACCACGGTCGGATCAGCTTTACCATCGCCGTCGAAATCCTGCGTCGCCCGCGGATAGTCAAAAGGGCGTCCCCAGGGAATGACCGTGACATCCTGGCTGCTGCTATTCAGGATCCAGAAATGTGCCTGACCGCCCGCGACGCCGCGCCGCCATATCGCCACGTCCCACTTTCCATCGCCGTCGTAATCGGCAGGTATGGCGATATCCGTAAGGGAGTCGACTCCGAACGCGAGGGAACGATAGCCGTCCTGGCTCTGCTGGATGTGCCAGATCAGAGCGCCGTCAAGTTTTTGCAGCGCCACAAGGTCGGTCCGCCCGTCACCATCGAAATCGAGCACTGTAGTATTTAAGTCATTCGTCTGACCGTAAGTAGAGGCCACAGTAACGATCAGTGAGAAGACCAAACAGCGAACATATATGAATAAATACTTGTTCATTACTTTTGTCTCC
>DASUSJ010000354.1:0-3718 GCA_036375155.1 Pyrinomonadaceae bacterium | reverse complement strand
TTGTTCGATTCATTTCTTTACCTGATATCCTCGGCTGCGGCAGACGACCACCTCACCGCCGTTTAGGGTTCCGGGAAATATGCGCACGATTTCGAAATCGTTTTGTATCGACTTCCATAGGTCCGGACTGAACGCCTGTATCTCGAATGGCATCGTGTAGACGAGCCAGACCTGATCGTTCTCTCGTTCCAGCAGATCGAGCTCGGATGCGTCTCGTGTGGTGGTCCAGTTCGGGGCGTAGTACTTCGCGAACATGTCACCCGCCAGGTTCACCGCGACCGCAGTGCTGCCGGTCGCGAGTTGGCTCTCGACGTAGTCCCTGGCGGCGGCAAAGTCCTGCTTCGGCAGCGCGTAGTTTCGCGGAACTGTGGCCAGCGAAACAGCGATCATGAAGATCGCCGATACGACACCGACCCTGGCCGCGAGTCGTGGCATTTGCACACGGCGTCCGAATGGACGCAGGATCAAATGTGACGTCTCGAATGCGCCGTGGATGACGATCAGGATCCCGAAGCCCATCGCGAAGAAGAAAAAGCGTGGGAATAAGTTGTGTCCCAGGACGAGCATTAGTCCTCCGGACAGGAACGGTGGGAGCACCATGAGCAAAGCCGCCCGGCGATCGCGCCGGAAGATGCTTATCCACCCAAGGCCGACGAACGCGGCAGCAACGGACACGACTGCGAGACCGCCAAATCCAATGCTGAGATTCTGAATGCTCTCGGTCAGTACCCAGATCGGGTTTGTCCACTCGGACCCTCTCGATTCCTCGTGAAGACCGGTTCGAATGAATTCGGGTAGCGAGAGTGCATAGAGCTGAAGCGTCACTGTGACGCTCAGTAGCCATGCCACCAACGGCTTGACCCCGGCCCGACGCTCGAGAGCGGTCTCACCGACATCGCCGGACAACTTAGGCGAGACCAGGAACAGCGCATAGACGAGGCCGTGTGACGCGACGACAAAAGCCATTGTCATGTGGATCCACATCCCGGCGACTATTGCGGCAATATAAAGCGCCCACCATTTCCATCTGTCCTGACGGATCGCTTCGATCCAGGCCCATGTGGCGAGCAGCGTCATCATCAACAAACCGGTATAGCCGCGCCCATTCTGTGAGAACCAGACATGGTGATATGAGACGGTCATCAACCCACAGGCAAGTAGAGCCTCGCGCGTACCCGTTACCGAACGGGCGAAAAAGAACAATGCCCAAATACTTCCGATGCCGAACATAACCGCCGGCAGCCGGAGCGCCCCGGTGCCTTCCCCGAAGATCGCAAAAGCACCGCGGGCCAGGACCGAATAAAGCATGTGTTGGTTCTGGCTCGGAAAAGTTATGACGATCTCGTTAATGGGAAGTCGCACAAAATCGACGAGCGTGAGAACTTCGTCGATCCATGGGGCCGAGTTCAGATTCCACAACCGCAGGATGAGCGCCAACGCGCTCAATGCTATGAGTGCCACGACCGTGGTCGGGTTGATGGCCTCTTTCTCGTTTGCCACCGAGGACGAGCGCGTGAGCCATTGCAGCGAGCCGGTTGCAAGGAAGATAAGCATCACGCCGTGAAAAACCAGCAGTGCCCGGAACAGGTACGGTCCCCAACTGAGGTCCTTCGAACCGCCGGAGAGACTTAGCGAATACTGTTCGCTGGGAACCATCAGCGCAATGGCCACAAGGGCGATCCCGATGATGTACCAGGCGGCTCCCGCGTAAGCGGACCGCTCGGATCTTTTTGACCTAAGCTCTAGCGCGTCGGCTGTTTCCGTCAACATTCCAAATTATCCAGATCAAGACTGCCGATAGAGCGAGAAGGGGCAGGGCGGAGGCTTCCTGCACATACCCCATTCGCTCGATCGTGTTCAGCCACGGCAGCTGAAAGCCGCCCAAAGTAATGTTCTTGATCGCCTCGGGGATCCCCATTCCCTGCTCGACGTCGCGATACATCGTCAGGCACCACATCCAATAGGTTCCGAGTGCGCCGAGGATCGAAGCGATGATCACCGGCATCCGCAGGATGACGTTCGCGGTCAGAAGAAAGACAAAGGGTACGACCGGAACAATGTGTCGAACCCCGGTATTGAATTGCATACGACCAAACTGGTTCGCGGCGCAGAAAATGAAAAACAGCGAGATAAATGCGACGATGAAAACGATCTCGCGACGCTCAAGAATTCTCGTCCCTTTGCGAAGCCATGCCGGAAAATAGAAAGCAAGCAGGAGGATCGGCGCCGATACAAACAATCCGAATCTCATCGAGAATGCCGTATCGAAAAGCAGGTCCGCACTCGGCAGCGAAAAGCCCTGGTATCCCGCGTCTGAAAAGTTCGCCGGCGGCATGTAGTTTTGGGCCGGCAAGATGGGATTCCCGAAGCTCGACCACTGGTATGCCATCAGGAAAGCGCCGCAGATAGCGACGCCTAGGGCGAACCGTCCGAGTTGAGCAAACGATCGTTCGGACGGAGCGGATCCGAGCCAGCGTGCCATCGCGTACCCGCTGAGCACGGTCAGGGCAACGAGCCCGCTGTAATCAAGCACGACCGTCCAACCCGCGCACAATCCGGCAAGAAAGTAGAACGGCCTCTTACTCGAATCGGCGGCGGAACCTGGTCGCCACAACAGGACGAATGCGAACAATGCGAAGTGTGCGAGGAGCAAGTTTTGATTCAGCTGCGCGGTACGATAAAAAACGGGTGTGGCGAAGGCGTAAAGGAGCGCGAGCGTCGCCGCGGCCCGTGGTCGCCCGGTCAGATGAAGCAAGATGAGGTAAATGATGACGACACTCAACGCAGAGATCGGAACCATAACGAACGCCTGTGTGATCGCGGCGCCCAAACCGAATTTGACGTCGAATCCGCGTTCTCGAGACCGTTGATAGAACTCCCGGGCCATTGGGTAGATCGAATCGTAATTCTGCGGCTGTGCGTTCGTCTCGGCGGCCCGTTGAGCGTTGACACGCCCGACGATCGAATCAACTATCGGACGGGCGAGGAAATAGGGAACCGCACCCATCACCGACGCTCCCGGGTTGTTGTTGATAAATACGCCGCGTCCGGGCATCTCAAAAATGTCCGGATGAAGCCCGTTATATTCCGAAACATCGAAGCTGAAATGATCTGCCAGGCTGAGCGCCGGGTAGATCTCTCGAACCGTGTTGGTCGCAAAGTGAAGTCCGAACACAAGAACACATGTCAGAAAGAGCCTGATGGACGTTCGGCGCGTTATGCCGGAAGTAAAGCGCCTGTTCGGACGTACGGGAGCCGAGGCCATCCGGCCGTTCATCTCAGAGTCGGAGACGGGATGCCCGTTTACGATCGCCGGCCTGCGTTCTAGAACTTTTTCAGTCATCTTGCGGATGGTGCGAACCCGGTCAGCGTTTCAGTCTCGGAGTTATGCTCGCGATTAGGAACGCCGATATCCAAAATGCTTCTTGCCTGAAGCCACGACACAAATAAGATCACGGCCTCGGCCAAGCACAGTCCTAATGCCGCATACGTAATGCCGCCGACGTAGTATCCGGCCGGCAGGAGCACGATGACGGCCGCTGCGCCCGACGCCGATGAAAGCATTTCACGCGATTGACGGCCGGCCGCGATTAGACCGAATCGAAAATGCCCGCTTATCGCCGCTATCAGGCACGCCAGCGCGAGCCACCGGAGCCCACCGGCACCGCCAACGAAGTCGGCACCGTAAACGAGTGTCATCAGATAGGGTGCGACGATC
>DASUSJ010000353.1:0-7728 GCA_036375155.1 Pyrinomonadaceae bacterium | reverse complement strand
ATATCGGATTCCACGACGTCGTACGGATCCTATTCGGGCGCTGTCCCGAACGAAAAGATCACGTGGGGTAAGCTAGAAGCATCGACGCCGAAGTACATCGTCGAATCAGATGCATCGATCGTCGCGCCGTTGATGTTTGCTTATATTCTGGGTTGGTAGTCCGAGTGCGGAGTGCGGAATGGGGAGTTCGGCAGCAGTCAGAACCGGGAGCGGTAGCGACCGGGTGTCCCGATTGCCGAATGGGTTTTGAGCTCTACGTGACGGCCAATGCGCAATCCCAAATCCCCACGCCGCAATCGGGATACCCAGTCGCTACCGGTTCTGACTCGTGTCGCTATCGCTCCTTAGAGAACTCACGCATGAAATGAACGATCTACCCGAAGCCACCCTTTACGAAAAGGCACTGGTTTTTCTTGGCTCTCGTCATAAATACATTTGTGAAGGCAGGTCGATGAACCCCACGCTGAAAGATGGCGAAGTGGTCCTGGTAGATCGCGAAGCAAAGATCGAAGTTGGCGATATTGTTGTTGCCAAACACCCGGTCGAGCAAGATAGCGAGGTCGTAAAGAGAGTCGCGCGAATCATTGATCGGGCGCTTTATTTTTTGGTCGGCGATAATCTGGAGGACAGCATCGATAGCCGTCACTACGGTGCGGTAACGAGGGAATATATCAAGGGAAAGGTCATCGCCCGCCTGCGTTGGTGAGGCAAGTCGGGAACACGCATCGGAGTGACAAAGAGCTCCCCTCCTTGTTTAGGAGGGGTGCCGAGGCTTTGCGAGGCGGGGTGGTAGTCAAATAAGAATCAGATTCTTCGGACTACCACCCCGTCCGCCGAAGCGGCGTCCACCCCTCCTAAAACAAGGAGGGGAGCTGGCAGTCGCGGATTTGCACGGAGGACGCGGATTGGGAATACTAGGTTCTGATCCGCGTCATCCGCGCAAATCCGCGGCAGAAAACACATGAGAACCATCGTTACCGGCGGCGCCGGGTTTATCGGCAGTGCGATCGTCTGGCGGCTAAATGAGCTTGGCCATGACGACATACTTATCGTCGACCGCGCCGATGCGACGGACAAATGGAAGAATCTCGCCCCGCTCAGATTTGCTGACTACATCGACGCCGACGACTTCATCGACGACCTCGGCGATTTCAAGGACGCCGCGATTATCATCCACATGGGTGCGTGCTCATCGACGACCGAGACCGACGCGGACTACATGATCCGCAACAATTACCAGTACACGCAGGATCTTGCCCGCTGGGCAGTCGCTAACGACATCAGGTTTATCTACGCCTCATCGGCAGCAACATACGGCGACGGTTCGGCGGGCATGGATGATGGCACGGAGACCTTGGCCAAACTCCGGCCGCTGAACATCTACGGTTACTCAAAACACTTGTTCGACCGGTACGCAGCGCGAAACGGAATGTTCGAGAAGATCGTCGGCCTGAAATACTTCAACGTCTTCGGGCCGAATGAGGATCACAAGGGCGATATGCGTTCGCTCGTAAACAAGGCGTTCGATCAGATCAACGAGACGGGCAAGCTCAAACTTTTCAAGAGCGCTAATCCGGATTACGCCGACGGCGAATTCGGTCGCGATTTTGTCTACGTGAAAGATGCAGTAGAGATGACGCTGCATTTTATGGAAGGCAACGGCGGCGGGTTGTTTAATGTCGGCTCGGGACGGATGAACACTTGGAATGCACTTGCGGCCGCGATCTTCAAGGCCCTTGATCTTCCAAAGATCGTCGAGTTCATTGACATGCCTGGGCATATGAGAGATCGGTATCAATATCACACCCGAGCCGACCTCACACGTGTCCGCGACGCCGGCTACGTTATCGAAACCACACCGCTGGAAGAAGCGGTTGAGGATTATGTAACGAATTATCTGGTACCGCGAAAACATTTGGGAGATTGATTCTTGTTCGTGTGTCTTCGTGTTAATTCGTGGTTCCAGTCTTTTGTGGCGGAATTGGAAACACTAATTCACACGAAAGCACGCGAAACTTCTTTTCAGTTTTCTCCCTTGCGGCCTTCTTCTTTGCGGCTTTGCGACTTTGCGGGAACAACAGAGCTGGTAGTCTACGGAACGAGATAGGATCTACTGACGAGCCGGAACGGTATGTGTCCCCGCAAAGACGCAAAGCCACAAAAGAGAAAGCCACAAAAGAGAAAGCCATAAAGTAAGCCCAGTTATGAAAAACGCTCGCGCAGCGTTAAATTAACTATTTGATCGGATTCAACAGGCTGGAAAGCCTGTTGTACTTTATGAAAATATTCCACGGCACCGAGAATGCGAACATCATGCGCCCGACGATTCTGACGTTGGGCGTTTTCGATGGCCTGCATCTCGGTCACCAGAAAATAATGCAGACGGTCGTGGAGCGTGCGAAGGAGACTCATGCCCATGCCACCGCGATCACGTTCGATCCGCATCCCCGTGCTGTCCTGCATCCCGAATCCGCACCGCCGCTTTTGCAGACGCTCGATCAGCGGCTCGCGAATTTCGATGTACTGGGTATAGAACAAGCGATCGTCATCCCGTTCACGCGCGAGTTCGCTTCGAATCCCGCGGGAGATTTTCTACGCGATATTGTTCATGATCGATTGCACGCCACCGAAGTTTACCTTGGAAAAGGCTTCGCGTTCGGACGCGACCGCGGCGGGAATATCGAGCTGTTGAGAAGAATGAGCGAAGAGCTTGGATTTTTCGCGGACGAGGTTGATGAAGTGCGGCTTCGCGGGATGCGCATCAGCTCGTCGAAGATCAGGCAGTTGCTCGCGGAAGGGCGAGTCAATCTCGTCCGCAGAATGCTCGGACGCCCGTACGGCGTCGAGGGCGTCATCACTCGCGGAAATCGCCGGGGCCACACGATCGGATTTCCGACCGCCAACCTCAAACCCCACAATCGTGTCGTGCCCAAATTCGGTGTGTACGCAACTGCAACTTTGCTGGAAGGGACCTGGCGGAGGAGCATAACGAACATCGGCGTGCGTCCGACTTTCGAAACGGAAGCCGACCCGTCGATCGAGACATACATCTTCGATTTCGACGGCGATCTATACGGCGATGTACTCCGCGTCCGGTTCCTGCACCGCATTCGTGACGAGCGTAAATTCGGCGGCATCGACGAGCTTAAGGCACAGATCGAAAAGGATACACAGCGGGCGCTGAACTATTTCCGGCACGAGGGCGTACGGAATATGCTTGAGATATTGTGATGCAAAGCATCAGTTTGTCCGGGCATCGAAGACTCTTCGCGGTTAAGAGTATGGAAGTTGAAATTCGGAGAGTCGGAGATACTGCAGTCCTCGGTTTGGTAGTCGCTGTGCGCAGCGTTTCGTGATTTTTCGTGTGGTTCGTGGTTTCAAAAGCTGAACCACGAAATACACGAACCACACGAAAAGAACACGAACTCGGACCGACACGAAAGGATAATGGAAGAGCTATTGTGAGCGACATTTCAAACAAGCAGGGTTTAGCATTGATCGGATCGGACGCCGAATCGGCCAACGGCCATCACGCGATGGTGGCGACGGAACAGCTGCCGATAGCGAAATACGTGACGAACGAGCAGTTGATCGCCGAAGAGAAGTTTCTGGCGGAAAAGGAAGCGGCCGTTGAGCGAAGGTACCGGGGCATCCGTGGCTACCTTCGGATCGCACACGTCTCGAGCGTCCTCGGGAAACTGGCTCTTTATCTCTATCTTGATCAATACGAAGTCCATCGTAAGCATAACCTCCGTTTAGCAAGGGAGCGTATGACACGGGCGCGACGGATGACGCGGCTCGCCGTCTACGGTGAGTACCTCCACCGTTCGCGCAACTGGTTCTTGCACATTCTCATGCTCTCCCTACGGAGGGTCTTTGTGGGCGGCGAGGTCAACAAGGAAGCCCATCAGGAAAAGCAAGCCGTCTGGCTCAAGGACAAGCTCATCGAGCTCGGACCGACATTCATCAAGATCGGACAGTCGATGGGGACCCGAGCCGATCTTTTGCCGCTGCCGTTCGTAGTTGCGCTTGGCGAGCTTCAGGATAAGGTTCCCCCTTTCGCAAACGAGATCGCGTTTGCGAGGATCGAGAAGGAACTCGGCCGGAAGATTAACGACGTCTACAAAGAGTTTGAGCTTGAGCCTGTAGCGGCGGCGTCGCTCGGTCAGGTGTATCGCGCGCGTCTGCACACCGGGGAAGAGGTCGCGGTAAAGGTACAGCGGCCGAATCTTGAAGCGACGATCACCGGCGATCTCGAGATCTTGAACAAGGTCGCGAATTTCGCCGAGCGATTTCCGCAGCTCAACGAGAACGCGGATTGGTCGGGAATGCTCCGCGAGTTCAACCAGACCATCCACGAAGAGATGGATTACGCGGCCGAGGGCCACAACGCCGAACGTTTTCGCGAGAACTTCAAAAACTGGACGAACATCCACGTCCCAAAGATCTACTGGAACGCGACGACCCGGAAAGTTCTGACGATGGAGTTTATCCACGGCACCAAGGTGACCGACCTTGAAGAACAAGAGCGGCTCGGGATCTCGCCGGCGAAAGTAAATCGTCTTTTGATCAAAACGTATCTAAAGCAGCTTCTTGAGGACGGCTTCTTTCACGCCGATCCGCACCCGGGGAATCTTCTCGTGATGCCGGACGGGCGCCTCGCGTTCTTCGATTTCGGAATGGTCGGACGTATAACACCCGAGCTGCAGGCGAAGATGATCGATGCGTTCTTCCACGTCGTCGGGAAAGATCCGGCGGGTATCGCACAGGACCTGATCGAGCTGGATTTTCTAAAGCCGGGTACAAATCCGAACATCGTCCGTCCGGTCGTCGAGAAGATGTTCGAGTTTCATCTCAATCTGAAACTGAAGGACGTCAACTTCAAGGAGCTGACATACGACCTCGCGGACGTGATGTACGACTACCCGTTCCGTCTGCCGTCAAACTTTACATACATCATGCGTGCGCTGATGACGCTCGAGGGCATCGGCATCATCACCGACCCCGAGTTCAACTTCTTCGAAACGGCCAAGCCCTACGCGAAAGAGTTCATGCTCCGTCGCGAAGGGAAGGATTTCCGCAAGATGTTCGTCAACAAACTGATGGGTCGCGATGAGGACGGTAAGATCGACTGGAACCGCACTTGGAAACTAGCGAAGATGGCGTTCAAGACAGTACTCAATACCGGTAGTTGAGTTCTGGTTTTTTATAACTGCCGCCGGGCCACACTCAGGCTCACCGTAAACCTCCATAGACAGCGGACCGGTGATTGAAGAAGGTTTGATGTATTCTCGCGCGAATTTCTCTCCATTCTTCGTTTCTGAATAGTCGCTCGGGCCTAGAACGATCTGGAGTTTCTTGTCCAGCAATTTCTGTTAAGCAGGTAGTTTTTCGATACGAAGCCGATAACGTTCTCGCGTTAACTACGGAGGAGTGTGTCTATCAAGAGCACAAACCGAAATCTATATAGAGGTATTAGCAATAATGAGAATTAAATTATCGAGAGGTATTTGGAAAGGGGTCCTGCTGGCGATTTTCGTGGCGGGCGTCCTGGCAGATCCTGTTGAGGCAGCTGAAACAGTTGAGACCTTCGAGACGGGAACGAACCAGGCAGGCTGGACATGGGGGACGGGCAGTGAGGACATTCTGGAGAACGATGGGAATCCGGGGCGGTATCTTCGCGAAAATTATCTCGTGACATTTACGCCGCGGGCGAGCACCGACTTCGGTGTCCAGTCCATTTTCACAGGTGACTACCAGGCGAGAAACGTGGCTTCGGTCGGGATCGACATGGCCATCCCGTATGTCAGCGGAAGTGTTGCCGGCCGAAGGGTCACGCTGATCCTTCTTAACGACAACGGGACCCCGGATGATCTGGAGGACGACTGGGGCGCATTCACGGTAACCAATTTGCCGATACCGCCGACGGGTATCGCGGGGATAGTCGAACCCGCCGAGATCCTTCAGTGGAGCAGCTATGATATCGATGTGCCATCACAGTCGGCCACGCTTCCGGAGGGCTGGTCGTGGATCTCACGCAACTATCTTCGACGAAACGGCAGTTGGGCGCGTCTCATGCGCGACGTCGATCACGTTGGCTTTATAATGGGCGACCCGCGCGTTATCTATCCGCTGCTGGCTTGGGACGTGGCCCTCGACAATCCGAGGATCACGACGACCGACATGCGTTGAGACTGCGGTTCGGTAACCGTCTACTGGATCGGCCGGAATACTGGCCGGTCCTTTTTGTCTTGCGTCTCCGGAAGTGCGATATAGTTCATCGAGTTTGCTAAGCTTCGTTTGATGATTCAAAGCACGAGGATCGCGTTTTGTGAAACCGATTTTCTGATCGACACTCATGACGACGAGCGATGGCGATTCGCAGATCGGCTAACCCTCGACCGTTACTGGAATGGTGAACCCGCCGAAGAGGCCCGGCATTGCGAAGTCCGTATGCTGTGGTCTGATACCGGGCTGTACATAAAATTCGGGGCGAACCAGCGCGAACCGCTCATCGTTTTCGATGATCGGGACGTGACGCAAAAGCGGATCGGACTTTGGGAGCGCGATGTGTGCGAACTGTTTATCGCACCGGACACCCGTAATCGAAGGCGGTATTTCGAATTTGAGATCGCGCCCACCAGCGAGTGGCTGGATCTGATCGTCGATTGGTCGAAGGATGAACCGAGAGATTGGGATTACGTATCAGGAATGGAACTATCCACTGCGATCGAACCGGGCAAGGTGACCATGGCGATGAAGATCCCGTGGACAGCGTTCGGTAAGACACCAAGGGCCGGTGACACATGGCTCGGAAATCTATTTCGACAAGTAGGGTCCGGCGATACACGAGGCTACCTGGCATGGTCGCCGACGATGACCCAGACGCCGAATTTTCATGTTCCGGAGAAGTTTGGCGAGTTTGTGTTTCGGAAATGAGGTTATAGCCCTCGGACGCATTTCGTGGTGTTTAGTGTGATTCTTGTGATTCGTGGTTTGAGATTGTAGGCAGATGAAACCACGAAACCACACGAAGAGTATGCGAATTCAACATACAATCACTCGAACCACACTAAACACCACGAAAACGAAGCTTAAGTTAGCGCCTATGGGGCAAGACATCCGTCCCGACTGTGAATGTTGTTTGCGCTGCAGATCCGGGCCGACTATTTCCGGAGTTACACAACCAGCTTCTCGTAGACGATAAATGCGCCTAGGCCGAAACTGAATACTCCGGCTGCCAGCCTTATTCCCCGATTGAGGAACTCAAACCTGTTCGCGGTGAAATGCACCGGCAGACCGATCAGCAAACTCATCGCCATCATCCCGCCGATCGAGCCAATACCGAATATCAGGATGTAGAGCAGAGCAACGGCGGGCGACGCGATCGTCGGTACGACCAAAAGCATCAGCGCCGCGCTGCCGGCAAGGCCGTGGACCATTCCGACCAGTATCGACCGCGGGCTGAACCGGTGGTGGGACGCTTCGGCCATTTCCGTTTCATGAGCGTGTATGTGCAGGTGTTCCCGTTCGCCGTGGCTGTGAGCATGGACGTGGATCTTTTCTGCTGTGAAGAGTTTCCGCAAAGCGTTGATCCCGAGCAGTATCAGCATGCCGCCGACCACCGCCTCGAGCCTTGCTTCGATCGTTTCCGAGATCTTTAGTTTAAGAAAGATAACGAGCACGCCGACGGCGAAGAGCGCTGTCGTATGCCCGAGCCCCCACATT
>DASUSJ010000352.1:0-25252 GCA_036375155.1 Pyrinomonadaceae bacterium | reverse complement strand
CGCATATTTGGTCGGTGAAAGGGCTCTGCGAAATTACACGACGATTATGCCGGTCGACGAGACTTCGGTAAAAGATCCTCTACCCGACACCGTGGTGCCGACTCCGCCGCCTGTCCCCGAGTCGTTTGCAGACGCTGGTATAAATGATCAAGCAACACCATTCACCCAAAGGAGTCCCGGTCTGATAATCCCTGTCGTCGGGGTTACGCCAGATCAGCTGATCGATACATTTTCATCATCGAGGTCCGAGGACCGCTTTCACGATGCCATCGACATCGCGGCGCCTGCCGGTACCCCGGTGGTCGCTGCCACTGACGGCGAGATCATAAAGTTTTTCGACAGCGAGCGCGGCGGCATTACGATCTATCAGCTAACAGCCGACCGCCGCTTTGTTCTCTACTATGCTCATCTGCAAAAGCGCGCCGACGAACTTCAGATCGGGATGAAGGTCACCCAAGGGGCAACAATCGGGTTTGTCGGTGATACAGGAAACGCCGGAGCCGGAAATTACCACCTTCACTTTTCGATCGCGATGGTTACCGACCCAAAGCGAGCTTGGGAGGGAATATATATCAATCCATACCCGCTACTGAGGGACGGGACTTACCCGCAGGCACCGTGATCCACTCTTAACGGAACGCTGCTTGCTTCTCGGCGTGGCATGTATCGAACACGAACATGGGCGGAAGAGCGCCCACAACTTTCTACTGTTTCGAGGGTATTGATCCTGGGTGGGTTTGTTGTCGGCATACTTTTACTGATCGGGTGCGTACCAAATCAGCCGGCGACCAACCAGCAAACGACGACCACAAATGCGAATACGGCGGTTAATACGAATACGAATACCGCGCCCGCGACGGCGGAAACGTCGGCATCGCGGATACCCATCACGCTACCGGTGGTCGATGCGTTGATGACCGATGAAGGCTTCGTGGCGGAGTTGCGACGAACGGTGCAACCGAGCGATGAACAATTCGACAAGCTAAAGAACGCAGCACGTGACGCCGTTCTTCAGCTCGGTGAAAACGTTACCGATGACGACGCCCGTTCGACCCGGACCTCCCAGGCGGACGCCGACAAGCGGCTCAAAGAGATCCTTGGCAACGAAGGAGCCGAAAAATTCAAGGCGCTTGCGCGAAAGTACTGGTCAGGCGGCGAGGTTGCAGCGTCGGTAAAACCTAACGAGGTACCCGGGGACACACGCATCGTCATAAATGCCCCAGCGTATCGAATGGACATATTTCGCGATGGTCAACTCGTGAAAAGTTATAAGGTCGGGATCGGTTACCCGGAGTTCCCGCTTCCGGTCGGTGTTCGAACAGCAAAATCAATAATATTCAACCCGACATGGACACCGCCAGATGAACCATGGGTGAAAGGTGAATTCCAGCCCGGTAAAACGGTCGAGGCGGGCAGCAAGAAAAACCCGCTCGGATTGATAAAGATCCCAATCGGTCTGCCTTCCCTTATTCACGGCGGCAAGGATCCCAGCCGTCTGGGCACCTTCGCATCACATGGATGCGTCGGGCTTACAAACCCGCTTGTTCAGGATTTTGCCGCCCAGCTCGCGACACTTTCCGGAACGCAGCTCACGCAGGAACAGATCAAGCAATACGAGCAGCAACGTAAAGAGACAACGGAAGTGAATCTCGCGCGGTCGATACCGGTGGAACTGCGCTATGAAACGATCGTTGTCGAAGACGGGAAGCTGAAGGTCTACCGGGATGTTTACGAACACGGCACGAATACGGAGGAGAACCTGAATCGCGTTCTCGAGGCCCACGGTTTATCGATGGCAAGCTTTTCACCCGAAGAGCAGAACAAGATCCGCGAGGCGCTTCAAAAAATGGCCGTCGATCCGCAGGGAAAGCCAGTTGATGAAGAGGCAGCCAACAAGGACGACAAAAAGCCTACAAGCAGCCGCGTGACGCGAAATATCAAGGGGGCGAAAGAGATCGTGATCGACATTCCTTCCCTGAAAGGAAAGGGATATCCCGCTCCGATGAACATTAATGCATAGGTGGCGAAAGGTTGGGTATCCAGTAGAAATGCCCGCCTTTCACGACCGCGCGCAGGCCACGACCTGGCAGCTCCGTTTCCGGAACTTCCAGAAACGTAAAATGCACCGGATCGCCGGCGACGGTCTGGTACCAACCGTTCCGGTTAAGGATCGTGCGGACGTCCGGATCCCCGTATTCGACAACATCGAACGCTATGAACGCGAGATGTTGTGAGCTTCCTGGTGGAGCGACAGAACTAAAGATCGACCGGGTCCGATCTGTGCTGAACCAAATTCCCTGCGCTTCCCAGTTTATGATCTTCTCGATTCGGCGGTGGAGATCGAGGCGGCTGACAGACTCTCGGTCGGCCTCGGTGAGCCGGCCCCGGCGAGTCCAGTGATCCATCGCTGAAAAGAAACGGCCGTTCCACAACCGCAATGTATCGCCGTACGTTCGCGAACCCGCGATCGCGCCGTCGTATGGCGTGATCCTCAGTTGCTTCTGCGCGGCCTCGTCGATAGATTTCCGCAGCGCCTGGGCGGCCGCCGATTGAAGGGTGATCGGCACGCCGTCGATCTCCAGCGATTCTGTTATCAACTTCTTCTGATAGCGCAAGGTCTCCGCCTCACCGCCAAAAATACAAACATCCGGCAGGGTGATAGACTCACCCGCGGCAAACATCGAGCCGTATTCTCGCATAACGCGTTCTGCAACTAGGCTTGTCAAAACCGGGCAGAATTGCTGGAAGTTCCAGGCTGGATTAGTTTTCGCGTAGCGTTTTGAAACGAATTCTTCGAATGCCGATACAGCAAGGGGCTGGGTCGGTGAAGCCGGCGCTGCGATTAAAACGAGGGCCAGAACCGCAAACAAATAACCGGGAACGCGTAGGAGTAAGAGCCGCATACTATTTTGGAGTCGAGTTGCTCCGTTTTCTTTGGAGATGGTGATGTGCCTGCCCCGCCAGTTCCAGATACTCCTTACGAATCTCGTCAAGAGCGGTCTCATCGAGCTCTTCGAGATCCAGCACCTCATTACGCGCACCTTTAACCGCCCGTATGAGCTCGTCGAGTTTGATCTGGAGCGCTTCGGTATCACGGTTCTGGGTATTCTGGATCAAGAACACCATCAGAAATGTAACGATCGTAGTGCCGGTATTTATCACCAGCTGCCATGTGTCACTGAAACCGAACACCGGTCCGGTGGTAGCCCAGACGACGATCACGAGCACCGCAAGAGAAAATGTGATCGGTCGACCGGATGCCGTCGAGACGTGCCGGGCAAATCGCGAAAAAACAGAGCGTTTGTGATCGGTATCCATCTTTTCTATTCAAATTCGAAGCGCCGGACTATCTCGACAACCGCATCCATGTACCCCTTCAGATATTCGTCGCGCTCCACGAACGGTACGGTCTCGCGGATGCGCCGGTAGATGTCAGCCGTTCCAGCCCCGAGCTTCTTGTCCTCGCCGATCTTCTTCTTTCTGAGATCTATCGCCTGGGCCGCACAAAAGAGTTCGATCGCGAGTATCTGCTCAAGATTCTCCGCGACTTGTCGCAGCTTCAAAGCCGCCGTCGCACCCATCGACACGTGGTCTTCGACGTTCGCGGAGCTGGGTATCGTATCCACACTTGCAGGGTGTGAAAGGATCTTGTTCTCGGTACACAGGGCCGCCGCAGTGTACTGAACGATCATAAAACCCGAATTCAGGCCGCCGTGCTCTGTCAGAAAGGCTGGCAGAACGTGCGCGTTCGAGGATTCGTCCGTGAGCCGCATCACTCGACGTTCGGAAATATTTCCAAGTTCGGAGAGTGCGATGGTCAGATAATCAAATGCCAGTGCCAGCGGCTCGCCATGAAAGTTCCCGCCGCTGATCACTTCTATTGATGCGGCGATGGGGTGGCTCGACGCGGGGACTGGGAGCCGCGGGGAAACGGTGATCTCTGCGTCGCCACGTCCTCCGCCTCCCGCCTCTCTCCAACTCGCAGCGTTCTCTCGTCCCGAACTCCCCGCGTCTCCATGCCCCTCACTCGCTTCCCGGATAAATATTAGCGGATTGTCCGTGACGGCGTTCAGCTCGAGCTTAAGCAACCACTCCGCATAGGCGACCGCGTCGCGACAGGCACCATGGACCTGCGGCATGCAGCGAAGCGTATATGCATCCTGTACGTTCGTGGGATCGAAATCACGAACGAATTCGCTACCCTCCAGGATTCGGCGAAGGTTCCTCGCACACTCGATCTGGCGTGGGTGCGGCCGGAGCGCGTGAATGCGCTCATCAAACGCGGAGGCGGTACCATGCAGGGCTTCAAGACTCAGGCAGCCCGCGATGTCGGCCATTTCGGCAAGCCGGATCGCGCGTGCGGTCTCGAGTAGGCCGACGGCAGTCATGACCGTGGTGCCGTTAGTAAGTGCGAGTCCTTCCTTAGCGTGAACCGTGATCGGTGACAGGCCCGCCTTGGCGAGAGCGTCTGCCCCGGGGACAGTTTCGCTTCCGACCTCGGCGCTTCCCTCGCCGATCAGAACGCACGCGAAATGTGCTAGTGGTGCGAGATCTCCGCTCGCCCCCAGACTTCCCTTCTCCGGAATTACCGGATGAACCCCGCGGTTGAGAAATTCCAGGATCAGCTCAAGTGTCTCTACTCTTATGCCCGAAAAGCCGCGAGCAAGCGTATTCGCACGGATCAGCATGATCGCCCGAACTGTGGGTATATCGAAGGGCTTGCCGACGCCAACAGCGTGGCTGACGATTATGTTTCGCTGGAGCTGTCCTACCTCATCACGGCTGATGATCCTGTCCTTAAAAGCACCAAAGCCGGTCGTGATTCCGTAAGCGATCTCTCCGCGCTCGATCAGTGTTTCGACAGCGTCGGCAGCCCGCTGCACGTTCGCTTCGGCGTGACCTGCAAGCGACACCCTGGGCTCGCCTGGTGCCCCGTAAGCGACCGCCAGCACTTGTTCGAATGTCAGATTCTCGCCATCGAGAAGTATTTCAGTCATATCAACCAACTACCAGGATCCCAATCCAGATTCCGGGGCAAACCCGCCGTTCCGGACCTGCGTCTGTTAACAAGCGAACACGTAACCGCTCGTGGCGATCTAATAACAATTAAAGTCCGAAAGGAGGGTTGCCCCATCTTCCCAACTGGTCGACCTCCAACCTAAACTTCAACCCAGTTTCCCCTCTTCATCACCGACTCGATCTGTACGCTTCCGAACTCATAGGCCAGTGACCGGTAGTCCTTCACATCGGCAATAACAAGATCCGCTAACTTCCCGGCCTCGAGCGAACCGTTTGTGGCCCCGAGCCCGATCGAATGCGCCGCGTTTATAGTCACTGCGTTCAGGGCCTCCGATGGAAGAAGCTTCTGGTACCGGCATGCAATTGCCATCGCCATCGGCTGTGACGGGCAAGGCGCCGAGCCGGGATTATAGTCGGTCGAGAGCGCGATCGCACAACCTGCATCGATCAGCTTTCGCACATTGGCGAATTCCCGACTGCCGAAATTGAAGTTCACGGTCGGCGTCACGATGCCGACGGTGTCCGATCTCGACAGCAGTTCGATCTCCTCATCCGATATTGCATCCAGATGATCGATCGACGCGGCTCCCAATCCGATCGCCATACGGCTACCGCCGAGATTAGTAAATTCATCGACGTGCGCTTTCAATGCGAACCCAAGTCGTTTCGCTGCTTCCAGGACGCGTCGAGATTGTTCAAGGTCAAACGCGTTATTCTCGCAGAACACATCTGCAAAGGCCGTGACCCTTGGTTGTCCGTCCTGGGCACCAAACAGGCAGTTGTATGCAAGCGGCAGCATCTCCTCGCAGATGAGAACGACATAGGCCTCGGGATTCGCTCTGTATTCGGGCGGAACCGCATGAGCAGCGAGGAAGGTGGGCACTACGTCCATCACATGCGATTCGCCGAGCTGCCGGATCACATCGAGCATTTTCAACTCAGTCTCGGTATTCAAACCGTAGCCCGTTTTTATCTCGCACGTGGTCGTGCCGCACTCCAGCATTTTGTCGAGCCGTTCCGTAGCCTGTGCGACAAGCTCGGCTTTCGACGCGTCACGCGTTTTCTTTACGGTCGAAATTATCCCACCGCCGCTTGCGAGAATATCGAGATAGTTAGCACCTTTAATCTTCAGCTCAAACTCATCGAGGCGATCACCGGCAAAGACAATGTGGGTGTGCGGATCTACAAAACCTGGAACCACGACGCGACCGACAGCATCAATGGTCTCCGCCGCTGTGAATCCGGCCGCTATATCTTGAGCCCTGCCTACGCCGAGCAGTTTTCCCTCGCCGATCGCCACCGCTCCGCCCTCGATGACCCCAACGTCCTGCATGGCCGACCTGCGCTTTGGCCCGCCGGGCGAAGCGCAAGTCACGAGTTGGCCGATATTCTCGATTATAAATTCGCACTTCATTTCTTTGGATACTTGTGAACGGGTGCAGCGTCCCGAAAATGTTACCACGTCCGCATTTTCCTATTAAACCTGGCGTTTTTCAGTAAGCGGGTCTTGCGTTTGACCGGCGCCGATATTAAAGTGCAGCAAAAAGCCGAGGAGAATTTTATGCAGCAAACCGCACAGGTAACACCGCTTCCGTTTTTCGATGTCGTCACCGGCTATCAGCGTTCCGCAGCGATGAAGACCGCCGTCGAGCTCGACGTTTTCACAAAGATCGGCGAGGGAAATTCAACCGCGGCTGACATAGCACGCGCGGTAGGAGCCGCAGAGCGAGGCGTAAGGATTCTTTGTGACTGCCTGACTGTGATGGGATTCTTAAACAAGGACGAAGGTAAATACGCGCTGAACGATCTTTCGTCGACATTCCTTGATACCAGATCACCGATGTTCATTGGCCGGGCCGTGGACTTCCTCATGTCTGATGCACAGAAACGAGGTTTCGAGGAACTCACTGAAACCGTCCGACGCGGAGGCTCGGCGATCTCGGGCGATGCGTCGATGGATGCAGATAGCGAGATGTGGGTAAAGTTCGCTCGCGGAATGATGCCCTTAATGTACCCGACGGCGGAACAGGTTTCCGGGCTCATCGGTCTGCCGACGGATGCGAAGATCAAAATTCTCGACGTTGCGGCCGGGCACGGACTCTTTGGCATCCTGGCGGCAAAACGATATCCGAACGCCGAGGTATTTGGAGCAGACTGGCAAAAGGTTTTGGCCGTCGCGCTTGAGAATGCCGCGACGTTTGGTGTGGCTGACCGTTATCACACAATCCCGGGCGACGCCTTCGAAACCGATTTCGGAACAGACTACGACGTTATTCTCGTTCCAAATTTTCTTCATCATTTTGATAAAGAGGCCTGCACGAAGTTCCTCGAGAAGTGTCACGCTTCTTTGAAGAGCGACGGTCGGGTCATTACCGTTGAGTTTGTCCCGAACGACGATCGGGTATCGCCGCCGATGGAGGCTATGTTCGCTCTGGTGATGCTTGCCGCAACGCCGGGTGGTGATGCGTATACTTTTTCCGAGCTAAAGGAAATGGCGGAGAATGCCGGCTTCACGCGTAACGAGATCGTCACACTGGAGCCGATGCCGTCGCACGTAATCACGTCACTGAAGTAGCCTAGAAATTCTTCTCGGCAACCTTCTCGTGGAACTCGTTGCTGAGCATTAATGACGCCGAGCCGTACCACGGAACGTATTCGACCACAAGCACACCCGCCTTTACGGTCGGATCCGTTTCGGCAAGTGCCTTTGCTTCCTCTACTGTCTCGACCGCAAGGATAAACAGGCCGCGATATTTCCGCTCGGGGTCATTGAATGGACCGGCCACGGCAAGTTTTCCCTCCGCGGCGAGCCGGTTCATGTTTTCGAAGTGACCCTTGAAAACCGCCTTCCTCGCGTCACCCTGGACCTCGGCGTCTTTCGGTCCGGTCTTGAGGATCGCGAGGACGTATTTGCGCATACCGTTTTTGTCGGCGCCGACCTTCTTCGCAAGTTCTGCGTCGAACTTTTTATTCGTAGGTGCGGTCTCCTCTTTCTTCGCGGTTTGACCCAACGCGGCAAGCGATAGCAGTGCGATCCAGAATATTACTCCACTGATTCGATACTTCATATCTTTCTCCGATAATGGAATTTTAGGGCGACTCGATTATAGCCGATGGCGGCATTTTAACAACGCATTCCGTGCGGGTATCATACCCATCATATGACTCGAATCGTGAAAGCTCCGACGGGCAGTGATCTGACCTGCAAGAACTGGCTTATCGAAGCCGCATACCGGATGATCCAGAACAATCTCGATCCGGATGTGGCGTTCGATCCAGACAACCTGATCGTGTACGGCGGTCGAGGGAAAGCCGCACGCAACTGGGAATCATTCGACGCCATCCTGCGATCCCTTCGTGACCTAAACGAAGACGAAACGCTTCTTATCCAATCTGGAAAGCCGGTCGGCGTATTCAAGTCTCACACCGACGCGCCGCGCGTTCTGCTGGCGAATTCGAATATCGTTCCCCATTGGGCGACGCAGGAACAGTTCGACGAATATGAGCGACAAGGCCTAATGATGTACGGCCAAATGACCGCAGGCTCATGGATCTACATCGGAACGCAAGGAATTCTGCAGGGCACATACGAAACGTTCGGCTCGCTTGCGCGTCAGCACGGGTGGGGATCACTGGCCGGACGTCTGGTCTTGACGGCTGGTCTCGGAGAAATGGGTGGTGCACAGGCACAAGCCATAACGTTCAACGGCGGCGTGGGAATGCTGGTAGAAGTAGACCCGTGGCGCATCGAACGCCGGCTTCAACTTAAGCAGATCGATGTAGTAGCGAGGGACTTGGACGATGCGGTTGAGCTTGCCGAAGCCGCGATCGAGCGTAAAGAAGCGAAGTCGATCGCGGTGCTTGGTAACGCAGCCGAAGTGCACTGGAAATTGATCGAGCGAAACATTGTTCCCGATGTCGTCACGGATCAGACAAGCGCGCACGATCCGCTCTACGGTTACATTCCCGTTGGCGTGAATGTAGATCAGGCAAAGGAGCTTAGAGAATCCGATCCCGCAGCCTACGAACGTCGCGCGATGGATTCGATGGCACGTCACGTCGAGGCAATGCTCGAATTCCAGGAGCGTGGTTCGATCGTGTTCGATTACGGCAACAACTTGCGCCAGCGCGCTCTGGATAACGGGGTCGAAAACGCTTTTGATTACCCCGGCTTTGTCCCCGCTTACATCAGACCTTTGTTTTGTGAAGGTAAAGGCCCCTTCCGCTGGGTCGCGCTGTCCGGAGATCGTGAGGATATCTACAAAACAGACGATGCGATAATGAATTTATTCCCCGACAACGATCATCTGTCCCGCTGGCTTACGATGGCTCAGGAGCAGGTCGAGTTTCAGGGTCTACCGGCACGTATTTGCTGGCTGGGCTACGGCGAGCGTGCGAAGGCCGGTTTGAAATTGAATGACATGGTAGCCTCTGGTGAGCTGAAGGCACCGGTCGTGATAGGCCGGGATCATCTCGATTGTGGATCGGTTGCTTCGCCGAACAGAGAGACCGAGGCCATGAAAGACGGATCCGACGCCATAGCCGACTGGGTTTACCTCAACGCGATGATAAACGTGGCGGGCGGTGCGACTTGGGTTTCCCTTCATCACGGCGGCGGCGTCGGTATCGGCTACAGCCTTCATGCCGGCCAGGTCATCGTCGCTGACGGAACACCCGAGGCAGCTCGTCGCATCGAATGTGTTTTAACGACAGACCCCGGAATGGGGATCATACGGCATGCGGATGCGGGTTATGATGCAGCGATAGAGTTTGCCGTGAAGAGTGGAATTAACATTCCGATGAATAATTAAGACGACATTGCCGAAGTGTGCGAGCAAAGCATTAGCTCTTTGGAATGAACCCTCGCACCGCCTTTATCTTGTTCTCAGTGTCAAAAACTATCTCCACGAGTTCGTCGACACAAGTTTGTGGATCGCGGCAATTCCTCCCAGTGACAATCGCTTTGGCGGTTCCGTTATCGTGTATCGTGATCTCGGGTTCATCGCTCCATGCAAACGCATCTTGCGGGAATCTTTGCCAATAAAGCGTGTCGGCCCGTTTTACTTCTTCCTTCGTACAATTTTTGAGGTTCTTGAAATAGTAATCCAACCGGTCCGCGTACAGATTGTCTAATCCATTGACGTCGTGCTTCGCTCGGAGCTCCAAGTATTCATTCACAATCGACAGCAATTGCTCGCGCCGCGTCTCTGTTACGGAAACCTTTCCAAGAGCTGCGTCCTTTTCGCTTAACGCCGCCTCCTTCTCAATAATTTCATGCCTTTGGATCTGAATATTCTCCTCTTGCTTACTTGTAAAATAGATAAATAAGACAAAAGCCAGGAGGATCAATGCGAGACCAACAATCCTTAGTCTCGATGCCCCCATGTTCATCCTCGTGACAATATTAGTTCCTTGCATTTCCCTCCTCTCTATCAGGGACGTTCATCAGCAAGTTCAAGCAATCCCGCCACATTCTCAACAGTTGCGAGGCGGTATAGGCAATGGCCCCGCCCGAGCCCACCATTCCGGCAACATATCCTAAGTTCCGTTGCGTTATATCCTCTTTCGTCAAAAAAAGAACGATGCAAACAAGTAACAGCACGAAAGACGATATCGTAACCCCTAGGTAGGCATACCTTTCGGGCTTGAACTGTCGAAGCATGAATTCGATCGATTCTGTTTTTGATAATTCCTTCATATTACTGCCTCGCTGAGGCCGGCATATAACGAAAATGCGACGCGTCGAATTCGTGGCCGAACCTCACCAGCCGCTTCGAAATGACAATTGATATATAGACGCGCACATTTGTCCGGCCTTGCCGGAAATTTAAGTCCGTTCTTTCTTGGGAAGGTTGTCGCGGTCGTTGCCTCTTTTTTCACGTTCATGGTTTCTTGACCGCTCTCCAGCTGAGTGAAGAAGCGTGAGATCTACAAAAAAGCGACCGCGGAGGGCACCGCTACTGGAAGCGCCCGTTAATGGTAAGGACTGTTCAAATTGCCAAAACTACCGAGGCGCCTACGAACCGACAATTCCGCGGTAGGTGCCACTCTATCCGCGCGCGCGCCGAGTTATAGAAGAATTGGTTAGAGGTTGTCAAGAACAAAATTCCTCGACGGTCATTTAGTAACGTCTGAAGATCCGGTATGAGATACGGGCCCGGTCGAATCTAAGTCGCGGCCCATGGTCGGGTCTCAACCGATGCGTTTGTCTGAAGTCGGATCGAGTGCCCCCTGGAGGGAAACTACCTACTCGGGATTGGCTTTGATGTACTTCTCAAGCTTCTTCTTATCCGCGTAGTCCGGAACTTTTGCCAGGAAAGCTTTATATTCTCGTGTCGCGTACTGTTTGGCGCCGGCGAGATCGTAAAGCCGTCCGAGGAGAAGATGACAATCAGCCATACCGATGGGGTCGAGCTTGATCGCCTGATTTAGAGCCTCGACCGCTAGGCTTCCTTGTTTTGCCTGGAGATAGGTTTCGCCAAGTAGCCTGTAAGTTCGAGCAGCCTGCGGGTCGAGTGTTGCCGCATGCTTGAAGATCTCGATGGCTGCCTCGGGCTGACCCTGCGCGACGCGAAGTCTGCCGACATTTACCCACGCGGGCGTATATTCAACCTTCAACGCGAGTGATTTCCGGAATGCCGCATCGGCGTCGGAATAAGCCTTCTGTTCGAGATGCAGCGAACCAAGGATCGACCAAGCGATGAAGTCCGCCGGATCTATGGTGACGATCTGCTTTACCTGTTCGATGGCTTTATCGAACTCCTTAGCTTTCTCCGCCCTTGCGGCGTTCTGGTAAAACTCGACAGTTTTTTCATTACGCGGATGCGAAAACTTCGCGGAGACCGTGCCCGGAGGAGCTGCGTGTTGGGATCCGTCAGGGTAAATATCGAAGTCTTCCCGGTGCTGCCCGGACGCGAACGACGGTATTGTGCGGCGCGCAACCTCGACGCCGTCTACCTCGATCAATAGACTCCCACCGCTGCCGGTCCGCCGGTAGCAGTAATTACCCGTTTTCGACACGGTTATTCGATTCGAAGCATTATTTCGGTCGGATAGAATTACGGTGACTCTCGGCTTGGAGGCGGGGTCGAATCCGTTCAGAACAACCCGCCCGTACAGATACGGCACTTGCTCCCAGGGTTTATCGAGCGACGGAATGATACCGAACTCACGGCAGATATCATCGACCTGGGCGTTCGCCGTATTGGAAAAAGCCATCAATGCCGCTAACGCGATAACCGATACAAATATCCGATGCATAAAAAGGGCCTCCGAAATAAAACGGGGTAGAAACTTTCGTTGGCTAGTGATAATTCAATGGGAGATCTAAGTCAAGAACGATCAATCGCGCAGCCATTTTTGCATGACGGGAAACGGCTTGAGATCCAAGCGGTGGGCATCAGCGGCCGAATAGGTCATGCCTGCCGCTTCGAGCTCGTGGATGCCAAGGAATACGCCCATTGCAAAATTGCGCAGGAGAGATTCAGCCCGACCGTGGTACCCCGCGTCGTGAAAAACAACGCTTGGGTCGATCTCCAAATGAACGCATGCGGCGTAGGACCAGAGCATTGCGATCAACTCGATAAGATGCGGATCAGACCCGGGCACGATCACTTCGCCGTTTAATGTCGGGCGGATCGCAGCCGGCGCGACAGCGAGATGGCCTGCTTCGTGCAGTATGTCACCTGTGTACTTCAGCTTTCCATCCTCGATAACGAGACCGCCCTCACGGATCTCGATACCCGGTAGAAACGAGTCTGCCGCCACCGGCCCATGAGATACCCTGATCCTCACTTCCTCCAGAAACCGGAGTATTTTCGAAGCTGTCGCCGAATGCAGGCCAACATTCATGACCTGAATAGTATGTCCGCCCTCTGGTAATGGACAAGCTAAATTGCGACGGTTTCCCGTCCGGTTAGTATCTAGCTCAAAAAAAAGCCGCGGGAGCTTGGCTCCCGCGGCACTTCTGGTGCGGACTACTTAATTCCGCCTTCTTCGCCCATCTTAGTAGCGACGAACCTTTTTATAACGTCTTTTCTTCTTGTTGAGCTTGTAGGTGTAAAGAGCCGAACCACCGGCACCGATACCAGCTCCGATTAGTGCTCCCTTACCGCCCCCGGCCAGCGCACCGATCAGAGCACCGGCACCCGTTCCGGCCGCTACGTTAATTCGATTGCGGTGACGTCTGTAATAACTCGGCTTGCGAACGCGGACGTATCGAACTCGGCCATTTCGGACCACGCGGCGCACATAGTAACTACGGGTCTGCGCCTGTATCGTCAGGCTTTCTGTCGTCGCCGGTGCCGCGAAGATGAAAAGTCCGGTGATCAATGTAATTATTACGAAAGAAACTATTGATTTTGTCATTGGTAAATGGATTCCTCCCGATTCGTACTCAAATTAAACAGAGAGAGCCTACTAGTCAGACTAACTTTGCAATCAGGGTGCCAGTGGTCAATTCGTATGACATCGGTACAAGGCCGGCGAAGTCGTTTTTCCGAATCCTTTGAAGTAAGATGTCGTTTATGTCCAACATTTTCGAGCTGACTACCCGCCCTGCGGCCGAGGTGTTTTATTCACGAAAAGACCCCAATGACATAAGACTCGGCGATATCGTGGCAAGCGACCAAAACGATTACTCAAGCGCCGATATCGTTATCCTCGGATGCCCTCAGGACGAAGGAGTTCGGCGAAATAGCGGGCGGATCGGTGCTGCTGCTGCTCCTAATGCGATTCGAGAACAGTTTTATCGGCTCACGCCCTTCAACATCAAGCGGAAGGTCTTTGACCTCGGTGATGTCCGGATTAAAGGGTCACTCGAAGAAATCCACGATAGCCACAGCGCAGTCGTAAGGCAGATTCTTCTCGATGGCAAACGACTTATCGTTCTAGGTGGGGGTAATGACATCTCTTATCCCGGCGGCAGGGCGATGAGCGAAGTCTACGGTGCAGAGAAATGGATCGGGATCAGTATCGATTCGCACCTTGACGTCCGGATCGCGACGGAACGCAACAGCGGTACGCAGTACCGCCAACTGTTAGACGAGGGCTTGCTTTTACCTGCCTATTTCTACGAGGTCGCATATCAAACGCATTTTGTGTCGCCCACGTACTACAAGTATCTGCGCGACCTGGGCGTTCGCCGCATCAGCCTCGAGCTGCTCCGTTCGCGTGAGCAACCGGACGTGGAATTGAAAGAGAATATACGGCAAAGTTTTATCGGTCAGAGCGCGTCGCTGAATACGTTCTTCGGTTTTGATATAGATGCGGTCCGTGCTTCGGACGCCCCCGGGTCGTCAGCTCCATCACCGCTCGGTCTTCGCGCGGGCGAGTTCATAACACTCGTGAAATATGCGGCCTCCCTGGCGAACACAAAGATGATCGAATTCAGCGAGGTCAACCCGACCTACGACATCGACAACCGGACGACTAAGCTTGTCGCGATCGGAATGCACCGATTCATTTCGCACGTAGGGTAAAAACCCGGTTCGCGGGATGCGAACCGGGTTCGAAAAGGCGTAAGCCTGTGAATGGGTTCTCGCCAAGACTCTCTTACGGCGACGTCGAACCGTAGACAACCCTATTGAAAGTTATCGGCGTGTCCCCCGTCAGTCCGAAACGTCGTTGCCGGATCGTGTCATTGAAACTGAAATATCTGATGTACCACGTTCCATCTGACGGTCTGAACACTGCGACATCCGCGCTTCCGTTTCCGTTGTAATCAGCCGGCTGCGGTATATCCCCGGGTAGTCCCCAGGTTGTGATCCTCGTAGACCCGTTCAAACTCTCTTTGACATACCAGGTTCCATCCGACGGCCGGAAGACCGCGATGTCGGCGATACCGTCCCCATCATAATCTGCCGGGATCGGGATGTCGTCCCCAACTCCAAACTGGATGGCTGTCTGTGCGCCGGTCAGTTGGTTCAGGAACCACCAGGTTCCGGTTGATGGGCGAAAGATTGCGAAATTATCGTGCCCGTCCCCGTCATAATCTGCCGGGACAGGAATGTCGCCAGGCTGGCCGAAATTTACCGTATAACCTCCCGGGACATAGATGTACCAGGTCCCATTGGACGGTCGAAACACACCGGTGTAGTCGTGATCAAAGGTGTGAAAAAGGAATGGAATGTCCGTGCTCAGTCCCCATCGATAGGCTGTCGCTCCTGTAAGCGACCCGAGCGTCCACCATGTCCCGGTTCCCGGGCGAAAGACGTTGTAATCGACACGGTCGTCGCTATCGAATCTCCCGGGAACCGGTATGTCACCGTCAGCTCCCCACTTAACCGCTCGGACTGCATCGGTCAGGCTGTCCTGGGTGTACCAGACCCCGGTCATCGGGCGGAACAGGCTGACGTCGGCGCGGTCATCGCCGTCGAAATCAAGATCCTTCGTGCTATCTGTAGCACGCCACGTGAGATTGATAGTCCCAGTCTCAGCTACTTGTCCCGAATTGTAGCCGTCCACGGCGATTCGATACGCCTGACCTGCGATCGGGTTTAATACTAGCTTCGTGTCATACCCGGACCGGCTCACCAAGGGTGTCAGGGTATCAACAGTCGAACCGCTGTAGATGGCAAGGAGGGCTCGCATTGGTCCGCTGCCGTCCGCCTTTACGCTGCCCTTGGTCGAAAAGGTGTAGCTCGTGCTTGTCGGGGCTACCCATCGAAACCATAGCGATTTTCCCCCCGGGTTGCCTGCGTGGTCCGGTTCCCCGGCCTGCTTTCCGGCTCCGACATTCGATTCAACCCGCTGACCTCGATGAAGACCGATCACCCCCTGCTGTGAATCAAAGCTGTCAGTTTGGGATGACGCCGTTGCCAACCAACTAAGTTTCAAGTTTCCAACCTCGGCACCGAAACCCTCGTCGTTATAACCGTCGACGGCTATAAAGTACGTTGTGTTCGCTTGTGCTCCGAAAGTCAGCTGCGAATAGCGGATACCCGATATCGAATCATCGTTTGATCCGACAAGTTTGAGATTTGCCAGGCTCGTGCCCGTGTAAACGGCGAGCAGTGTGTTGTAGTCGCTCCCTTGAGTCGAGAGTTTGACCACGCTGTTTGTTGTCGCGACGTACCGGAACCAGACCGATGCCCCCCCGCGGTTCAAGGCGTGGATCGGTTCCCCTATTTCACGGGTGGCACCTGCGTTAATTCCGAAGACCTCACCGATCGTGCCCTGAAGAGTCTGGGCGCTCGTGAACGTGTCATTAACGGGCGCGACGGCATTTACCTGCACAACGCCCAGAACGATCATGAATAATGCGATTGTTGCTGTATTAAGTAGTTTCATTTTCCTTCTTTTCCTCTGACACGGTGCAGTCACTGGCTGAACACAAGACGAGGACGCCTGTGTCCAGCTGGTCTCGCGTAACAGTCGCCTGCGTAAGCTCGGCTCCGCAGCAGCTGCAGTAGAAGACCTCGTCAGATGACAGCGGCCGGACTATGGTCTGTGTCCAGGTCTCCACCGTGATCACTCTTTTCGTTTTCCTTCTCATTAGTTTTGAATTGCTTGGGTGGCCGATCTGACTTTTGCTAGAATTTCGCTTGGAAATGCGAAGATCTGCGCTCCGCTCGACGCGGCTCTGACCCGGGTTCAAGCTTGCCCGAGCGGCCGCGAAACTTTCTTTAAGGTTTCCCAATTGTTTTCCAAAAAATTCCAAGGACCGTTTTCTATCAGGTTTTAAGGGCTCATGGCCGCCGTAAGATATCGCTTCGACAACTTCGAGCTGGACGTTTCCAGGCGTCGTTTGCTGCGCGATGGCGACGTCATTGCTCTAAATCCGAAGGCATTCGACATGCTGCGGGTTCTGGTCGAGCACAACGGCGAGCTGCTGACCAAGGATGATCTCCTGCGGTTTGTCTGGAACGGGCAGTTTGTTGAAGAGGCGAATTTGACCGTGAATATGTCAGCGATTCGGCGCGCTCTCGGTGAGAACGCAAAGGAGCCGCGTTATATCACGACGGTCTCCGGACGAGGGTACTATTTCACAGCTTCCATCACGGAGGTGCCGGACGATCTTGTGGTCGAGTCTCGCACCTTATCGCGACTCGTCATTGAAGAGGAGGCCGAGGCCGATGAGGAGCCCGAGCAACTGGCTCTTCCGCCGGTACCCAGATCACTCTGGCGAAACCCCGTGACTTATCTGATTGCCGCCTTACTGGTCACCGCCGGAGCGGGAGTGGCCTGGTATCTTAGCCGTCCAAGTCCGAAACCGTTTGAGAAAATGAGCATGACCCGGCTGACGACGAGCGGCAGGGTTACAATGGCCGATATCTCGCCCGACGGAAAGTTGTTTGCTTATTCACACCAGGAGCCGGACGGGCGCAACGGCATGCGCCTCGAACATGTTGACGGGAGTGGACAGATCGAGCTTAGACCTCTCGCTGATGTTGTCTTCACGAACATAGCTTTCACGCCGGATGGCCGGCAGATCTACTACTCAATAACCGGGAATGATCGGGAGCCAAGCGGTCTTTACCGGCTCCCTGCATTTGGTGGAGCGCCGGAGTTCGTCAGTGACACCCGCGCTCGGATCGTGTTTTCGCCTGATTCAAAGTCGATCGCTTTCATCCGAAGCGATCGTGAAAGGGGCCGCTCATCTCTTTTCATCGCGGATTCTTCCATGAACGATCAACGGGAACTGGTATCGAGAGACGACGGATTGCCGTTTGTCCAATCCGCTATTGACTGGTCGCCGAACGGTGACCGCCTCGTTGTTGCGGCGGTGGTCGACGAGACGACGCGGGCTCAGGAGTTGTTTCTGGTACAAACTGCCGATGGTTCGATCCAGCAGCTTACCACATCGAACTGGGACGGAATCCGTGCGGTAGCCTGGCGCGAAGACGGAGTTATTGCATCGGCCGGAGATCAGGATGTTGGATGGGAAACGCAGGTCTGGCACATCTCGCTTACGGGTGGCCAACCGCAGAAGATCGTGTCGGACGTAAACGCGTACGGGCTAGTCTCTAACCTGTCCCGTGACGGTCGATCGCTGATCACGGTACAGGCAGTCTATCAATCGAACATTTGGGTCGCACCGAGCGATAATTTCTCGGCGGCCCGGCAGGTGACATTTGATATGTTTGGCCGGCAAAGCGGCTGGGACGGACTGGCCTGGTTGCCCGGGGACCGGTTGGTTTTTACCTCATACGTGAACAGGAGTGAGACCCTTTGGAGCATGGATCTCGCAGGGGGTGCGTCGAAACAAATAATCCCGGACGGCAAGCGAAACATTTACGTAAGCGCCTCGATTGACGGCCGCCGTATCACATTCGCATCCAATCGCACCGGCACGTTCGAGATCTGGATCGCTAACAGCGACGGTACAAACATGCGCCAGGTGACAACAGGCGGCAATAATCACACGCCGCATATTTCTCCTGACGGCCGGTACATCATCTATAACTCGGCCGCTGCAGATTCAACAGGTTTATGGCGCATAAGCACCGATGGTGGTCAGCCGATACAGCTTACAAAGTTTGCAGTTAGCTGGGCGCAGCATTCACCGGACGGCCGCTTCATAGCCGGCAGTTTTAACGATGGAGGAACGACCCGGGTCGGTGTTTTCACTGCCGATGGAGGTGAGATACTAAAAACCTTTGACGTGCCTCCCCGAGCGAACTTTCGTCTCGGCATTCACTGGACTCCCGACGGTTCGGCGATCACATATCGCGACTGGGGATATGGGATATGGAGGCAGGGTATAGACGGCGGGGCGCCTGCAAGGTTGGAGGGTTTGCCGCAAGAAAAGATCTACGCGTATGCGTGGTCGAATGACGGAAGCAAATTCGCTTTTACACGTGGTATGGAGATCAGAGACGTCGTGCTGATCTCCGAGGAAGATCAGTAGGACCAATGACGGCGATCGTTTACGAAATAACGGCGAAAGTGCAACCGGACCTTTGTCAGTCGTACGAGGATTACATGCAAAATCGACATATCCCGGACCTGCTCGCGACCCGCTGTTTTGGAAGCGCGTCGTTCGAGCGATCGGAAGACGGTCGATACCAAATTCGATACTACGCCGAGACGCGGCAGAGGCTTGAAGAGTATCTTCGAAGTCACGCGCCGCGGCTAAGAAGTGACTTTCAGAAACATTTTCCCGTCGGTGTGGAGTTGTCCCGAGAAGAGTGGAGCCTTATAAGACACTTTCCTTGACACTCACTTTACCGTTTGGCATTCTTGATTTTCCCTTCAGAGGGAACGTAGGCACTTAGCTCAGTGGTAGAGCACTACCTTGACACGGTAGGGGTCAGCAGTTCAACTCTGCTAGTGCCTACCATTTTTTTATTCTGCAGACGTTTTTCTATCCGCACCGAACATCCAACTCATTTATTTCGTAAGCAGACCAAAGGAGTTGGATATGATCGAAATTCTAGATTCACCAAAACATGTTGTTGCAATGAAGCTCTCAGGGGCACTTACAGCCGCTGATATCACTGCGGCGTACAAAGCAGGCGAGGAGGCATTGAAAGATAACGAAAGGATCTCGTACTTTGTCGAGGTCGAGCCATCGATGCAGTTTACCTTTGAAGGACTGATGAAAGACCTGGCCCAGGTTCCGCGTCAGTTCGGCAGACTCGGGCGTTATTACCGGATGGCTCTTGTGACCGACAAAGGGTGGATGGCTGCGTTGGCGCGGGTCGAGGGTTTAGTATTCTCTTCGATCGACGTGCGGGTTTTTGCTCATGCTGAGCGGGCTAAGGCATTCGCATGGGTAGCTGAAGCTCCCGAGCCGATTCCAGCACCGGTTGAGCCGGCACCGGCGCTGCATCTTATTCAGACCACCAGCGAGAACGTATTTGCATATGAGGTTGACGGCCGACTTCGGGAGCGTGACATCAAAACTGCTGTGAAAGAGCTGGAGCCGTTTATGAAGCGCAACGGAAAATTCAATGTGCTGGCGCGGATGAAGGGTTTTCATGGGTTCGATCTGCTGTCGGTATTCGACGACAACCTGATCCGACTTAAGATCAAAGCCCCGTCGAAGATCGAGAAGTATGCGGTAATTGGCGCGAGATCGTGGATGCGGAATCTGCTCGAGTTGGTAAATCCGCTGATCAGTACTGAGATCAGGACCTTTGAAGAGTCAGAAGAGGCGGCGGCGTGGGAGTGGATCGGCGCTCAGCAGGCCCTTCTTTCGGAATAAAACTGGCTGCAGGGCTTGTGTTTATCGGCTTCGGTCGCTACAATTCTAGAACTTGGTACGATGCGGCGGGCAACTATTGCCTGCCGCTTACAATTTTTCGATACGATGCTTTCGAAGAACTTTGCTATTACGACAACTACTACGACCCGCCTCTAATGGCGGGACCCGTTTAGAGTGCGCGGTTTGCCGCGTAGACCTCTAAACAAAGCAAAGTCGCTCTTATCGAATCTGATCTTAGTAAGTAGTAGTGACACGAGTAATTCGTGAAACGTAAATGGTGATGAGTTAGGGCGACTCGAAATTCGAGAAGCTTTTGTTGTGGCGTGAATACCTGTTCACGTTCACCGGTCACGATTTACGAGATTATGGCAGATATAAACGTAAAATTTGGTCAAGCTGAGCGTAGCATCCCTGCGCCCGCAACCGTTGCCGATGCGATAAAGGCATTTGATCGCGACGTTCTGAAGAAAGCGCTTGCCGCAAGAGTAAATGGCGAGGAAGTCGATCTGAATAGAGAGTTGACCGGAAACGGCCAGGCGATCTCGATCGAACCCATCACCGCAGATACGCGTGATGGACTTGAGGTCATCCGCCACTCGACGGCGCACCTCCTGGCGGCTGCTGTGCTCGACCTGTTTCCGGGAACTAAGCTCGGTATCGGTCCGGCGTTGATGGACGACCCGCGTTACGGCTTTTTTTACGACGTCATCGCACCAAGAAATCTTACGGAAGAGGATCTGCCCATCATCGAGAAGAAGATGAAGGCGATGGCGAAGCAGAACCTTCCCTATCGTCGAGAGGATATCGAGAAAGCTAAGATACTGGAGCTTTTCGAGCAGCGGGACGAGCCGCTGAAACGTGAGCTTATCGACGAAAAGGTCGAGGACAACGCTAGCGTCTATTACATCGATAATTCCCCGTTCATAGACTTCTGTCTCGGTCCGCATGTTCCGCATACGGGCAAGCTGCAGGCATTCAAGCTGCTCGCCCTGTCGGGAGCTTACTGGAAGGGCGACGCTGAGAATCAGCAGATGCAACGCATCTACGGCATCGCGTTCGCAAAGCAAGAAGAGCTTGACGCCTGGGTCAAACAGCGTGAAGAAGCCGAGAAGCGCGATCATCGCCGACTAGGCCGCGAGCTCGATCTCTTCTCGATCTCCGACGATTACGGGCAGGGATTGGTCTTCTGGCATCCGAAGGGGGCGATCGTCCGGATGGAAATGGAGCGTCTGTTGAAGGAGGAGCTCGACCGGCGCGGCTACAGTTTCGTCTTCACCCCGCACATTGCGAAGCGAAATCTCTGGGTCCAGAGTGGCCACGAAGGAAACTACGCCGAGTCGATGTACGCACCGACGAGCATCGACGAAGAAGAATACCGGCTGAAGCCGATGAACTGCCCGTTCCACATCGGCATTTACAAGTCGAGCCCGCGCTCGTATCGAGATCTGCCGCAACGATATTCTGAATTGGGAACGGTCTATCGAGCCGAGTTATCGGGAACGCTTCACGGGTTGATGCGCGTCCGCGGATTCACCGTTGACGACGCACATCTTTTCGTTCGCCCGGACCAGATCCACGCGGAGGTGGCTGACTGTCTTGATTTCGCGATCAAGGTTCTCGAGACCTACGGTTTCGACAACGTGAAATTCGAGCTGTCGGTTCGCGGTGCGGCGGAGAATAAGGGGTATTTGGGCGCAGACGAAGATTGGGTGCAGGCCGAATCGCAGCTCGCTAGTGCCCTCAACGAACGCGGGATCCCATACGAGCGGATCGAAGGCGAGGCGGCATTCTACGGACCTAAGATCGATATTAAGATCGAGGACGCCATCGGGCGTGTGTGGCAGCTCGGTACCATCCAGCTTGATTTTAATTTCCCCGAAAGATTCGATCTTGAATACACGGGCGAGGACAATCTGAAGCATCGTCCGTTCATGATCCACCGGGCGTTGTTCGGTGCGATGGAACGGTTCTTCGGTGTCCTGATCGAGCATTACGCCGGTGCTTTTCCGCTGTGGCTTGCCCCGGTCCAAGTTGCCGTCCTGCCGATAACCGACCGCATCAACATGTATGCCGAGACAGTTGCGAGCGAGTTAAAGGCGGCAGGGTTCCGGGTTGAAGCGAATGTGAAATCTGATAAGATCGGTGCGAAAATTCGTGACGCACAGCTTCAGAAGGTGCCTTACATGCTTGTTCTTGGCGATAAGGAATTGGACGAAGGAAAGGTTGCAGTTCGAGAAAGGAAACAGGGTGACATCGGCGCGATGTCACTGGAAGAGTTCACCGAGATGATCACGCAGCAGAAGCTTCTGCGGGCACTTTGAGAACGGACTTAACAACAGGAGGCACATATCGCTAGAAGATTTGGTGGTAGAAATTTCCGTCCGCGTCAGCGTGAGCCGCAGCACCGGACAAACGAAAGGATAAGAGTTCCGTCGGTGCGTGTCGTCACCGATGATGGCGAGTCATTAGGCGTAATGGATACGCGTGATGCCATACAGGAAGCTCGTCGCCGAGGAATGGATCTGGTCGAGATCGCACCCAACGCACAGCCTCCGGTCGCCAAGATCATCGATTACGGCAAGTTTCTTTACGAGCAGAAGAAGAAAGCTCACGAAGCGAAGAAGAAACAGGTCACGGTTCAGGTCAAGGAGATCAAGTTCCGCCCAGGAACCGACGATCACGATTATCGCTACCGGATGGAACACGCGCGGCAATGGCTGGGCGAGGGCGATAAGGTTAGAGCCGCAATCGCATTCCGCGGACGCGAGATGACGCACCGCGAACTCGGAGCAAAGATCCTTAAGAGACTTACCGAGGAGCTTGGAGACATCGCCGAAGTCGAAGTGGCACCGAAGATGGAAGGCTACCAGATGTTCACGATCTTCGTTCCGAAGAAGGTTGCTAAACCCGACGCGAAGAAACAAGCACCTTCGCCGGAACATGTGAGCGAGGCTCCGGAGAAGAAGAAAGAACGGGCGCAGCGGGTCCCGGCCGAGAAGCCGAAGGCCGAACCAAAAGACGACGACGAGATTTTTTGACGTACGACGGGCTTTCCAGCCTGTCGCTGAAGAGCCTGGGGCCTTTCAGCAACGCCTTGACCGGCTACATAGCCCGTCGAACAATGCTAGGAGAAGAGAGTAATTATGCCAAAACTAAAGACACATAAAGGCGCGGCCAAGCGTTTTCGTTCTACGGCCAGCGGTAAATTTAAACGCGGACATTCGCACGCGCGTCATATTTTGACGAAGAAGGCGCACAAGCGTAAACGTATTCTCGACATCGATGTCCTCGTAAGCGAAGGCGACCAGAAACGTGTCGAGAAGATGCTGCCGTACGGACGGGATTAAGGGGATTTTAGATTTTAGATTTTGGATTTTGGATTGGTCTTCGGGCCGGCTTGATCGGGTAATCCGCAATCCGCAATCGAGGAGACGAGTGAATTATGCCAAGAGCAAAACGTGGTAATAAGCGCCTTGAGAAACGCAAGAAGATATTAAGCCTGGCAAAAGGCTATCGTGGGACCAAGTCAAAACTCTATCGTTCGGCTAAGGAGTCGGTCGAGCGCGCGCTAAATTTCGCGTACACCGGCCGCAAGCTGAAGAAACGCGATTTTAGAAAGTTGTGGATCGTGCGCATCAACGCCGCATGCCGTCTGAACGAGATGAAGTACTCGCAGTTCATGCATGGGTTGAAGCTGGCCGGGATCGAGCTGGATCGTAAGGTTCTCGCAGATATGGCCGTAAAACAGCCCGAAACATTCGCCGTGATCGCAGGTCAGGCAAAGGACGCGATCGGAAAGCAGCAGCAGGCGGCCGCTTAGTTAACGTTCCTTGCGTGTGTTTTGGTGACCTTGTCATTATCCGGGGTTTACACCACGAAGCACGAGCCACACGAAGGGAACACGAAAAATGGTGAACTAGCGAGTGTCGGAAACGGCACTCGCTTTCTTTATACCCAATTCTTCCCTAGCCTCAGCAAACTTGTCTATCGCAAAATCCAGGTCTTCTTTTGAATGCGCCGCTGAGACCTGCGTCCTGATCCTGGCCTTCCCTTTCGGCACCACTGGAAAGGAGAACGGAATGACATAAACGCCTTTCTCAAGCAGCTTCTCGGCCATCTTTACGGCCGGTATCGCGTCGCCGAACATTACCGGTACGATCGGGTGCTCGCCGGGCAGGACGTCCAGGCCGACCGCGGCGATCTTCTCACGGAAGTATCGCGTGTTGTCCATAAGCTTGTCGCGCAGCTCGGTCGATCGAGACAACAGATCGATCGCCTTGATCGAAGCCGCTACGATCGGTGGCGCGACAGAGTTTGAGAACAGGTACGGTCGTGAGCGCTGCCGAAGCAGCTCGATCATTTCCTTTTTCCCGCTTGTATAACCTCCGCTCGCACCACCTAACGCTTTACCAAGCGTCCCCGTGATGACGTCGATACGGTCCACCACGCCGCAGTGCTCATGTGTTCCACGTCCGGTCTTTCCCATAAACCCAACCGCGTGGGAATCGTCGACCATCACCATCGCATCGTGTTTTTCGGCCAGGTCGCAGATCTCCCTGAGTTTTGCAATATAGCCGTCCATCGAAAACACGCCGTCGGTCGCGATCATCTTGAATCGGGCGGCCGACGCTTCCTGCAGCTTCGACTCGAGATCGGTAATGTCGCTGTTCTTGTATCGAAACCGCTGGGCCTTGCAGAGACGAATGCCGTCGATGATGCTGGCGTGATTGAGCTCATCTGAGATTACGGCGTCTTCTTCACCGAGCAGCGTCTCGAACAGCCCCCCGTTCGCGTCGAAACAGGAGGTGTAGAGAATCGTGTCCTCCGTGCCAAGAAACTCGCTGATCTTCTTTTCGAGCTCCTTGTGGATCTCCTGGGTTCCGCAGATGAATCGGACCGACGAAAGTCCGTAGCCCCACTCGTCGAGCCCGGCGTGTGCGGCCTTAACGATCTCGGGATAATCTGACAACCCGAGATAGTTGTTAGCACACATGTTCAATACCTCGCGGCCGTTGACTTCGATCCGGGCCTCCTGCGGCGTCTCGATCACGCGCTCGGATTTGTATAGTCCGGCTTCCCGGATCT
>DASUSJ010000351.1:0-12166 GCA_036375155.1 Pyrinomonadaceae bacterium | reverse complement strand
GCTCCGGAATCGAAACGTCATCAAAAGGTCATGACGTGGTCACCGGAAAGTCGTTACTTAAAACTGCCCCGCGATTATATTCCACACTGCAGGGGCCATAAAGCCCAATAAAACCTCGGAGGCAATAAAAATGAAAAGCATTATATTACGGACCGTCATGTTAGTTGGATTCATATTCTGCTCGATCTCGTTCGCTCAAGCACAGAACACCGGAGCGTATAAGGCCGACATCCCCTTCGATTTCAGCGTAGGTAAGAAGCAGTATTCAGCGGGGACCTACTTCATCGAGATCAGGGGGCTCGAACAAAAATTCTTCGTGATCAGGGATGAACGCGGGCGGAAACCCTACGTTGCCATGACATTCCCGGGGGATGCGATGGGAACGCGGGCAGCTCAGCTCGATTTTCAGCGAATTGGTGATCGGTACTTTCTGATGTCTGTAAGGGCGGCGGATGTGGCGTCATTGTTTCCGAAACCGAAGACCGCGGAGAACCTCGCCCGAAACGGATCCGACCGCACAGTCACCGCTGCCCTATCTAACGGAAAATAGCGGGAACCCTGAGACCGTGAAAAAAAGGCCGGTCAATCGAATGGTTGACCGGCCTTTAACCTAAAACCCTCGACCAATGAAGATCTATTCGGCGAGATTTAGCTTTTTCATCAGCGCCTCATACCGTGGGTCATCGCGCAGCGGACTGAAAATCGGATGCTTCTTCAAGAGCAAGATGCCGTCGTCTCCCGAGCTATATGACTTGTTGAGCCACTCGAATGCCCTATCCTTATCGCCTAACCCGACGTAGCCCATCGCAATATCAGATTCCGAAAGAGACGTTCTCTTTGACTCCAGAATCAACTCATCGATAACGCGCTGCGCGTCTTCCCGTCGGCCGGCACGTGCGAGAGCATTGGCGAGTGCACCTCGCATCATCGATGAACCAGTGATCTTCACTGCCATCTGGTGAGCTGCGATCGCTTCGTCGTGCATTCCTTTCTCGCTGTAGGCTACCCCACCCCAGTGATGGGCCCAGAAGTACTTTTCATCGAGCTCCAACGTTTCCCGCGCTTCCTCAAGGGCCTCGTCGTAGCGCCCCGACAGTATGAATGCCATAGCCAGGCCCGACGAGCCGTCAAGCGGAGCGAGCATTTTTGAACGACGCCCCCATTCGATCGCCTGCTCGCTTTCTCCAAGGATCGCCAAAAACTGACTGTAGTTCCAACAAATCAGTGTGTCGTTGGCGTCCAGCTCGAGGGCGCGTTCAAACTCACGCCTGGCCTCGGCGATGTTCCGTTCGCGAAAGAACTTAAGTCTTGCGATCGAGTTGTGGGCCGCGGCAAGTGTGTCGTCGATCTCAACAGCTTTACGAGCATATTCGCCCGACTTTGACAGCGCCTCGGTCGCCGTTAGGTGACTCGGGCCGTGACTGTACGCATCCGACAGACCCGCATAGGCAAGTGCATAGTTTGGATCGAGTGCGATCGCCTGACTAAAGGCTTCAATAGCCTTATCCAAATTATCGGTCGTCCTCTTGTTATAAAAGTAGCGACCCTTCAGATACAGCTCGAACGCTTTGGGATCCGTCGTGTAGCTCTTTGTTACCCTGGCTTCTTCGAGTCCCGAGAGTCCGGATTTGAGACGAGCGGAGACGTCGCGCCCCAGATCGCTCTGGAGCCTGACGAGATCAGTGTGCGCACGCTCGTACCGGTTTCCCCACAGTACATTTTCCGTCGCGGCGTCGATCAATTCGACGTTCAAGGTGAGTTGATCGCCTCGCTGAACGAGACGCCCGTGGAGTATCGACTGCACGCCGAGTTCCTTTCCGATCGTGCGGGGGTGGAATTCCTTTCCCTTATATCGAAAAACGGACGAACGGTTTTTGACAGACAGACCGGGAATCCGCGAAAGCCCATTTATCAGGGTTTCAGTCATCCCATCGGCGAGATAGTCGATCTCCGGGTTACCAATGTCGTTGACGAACGGCATCACGGCAACAGACTCGATCGCGACTGCGGTATCGCGTGCGCGTAGATAGTTCAAGAGACCAACCGCGCCTGCAACCAGCACTGCGAGTGCAATGATCGCTGCGAGCTTATGCCCTTTGACGCCTGCGATGAAGTATCCCGAGCTGGAGGCCGTGCTCTTGTTTGGCGTACCCAAGGGCGCGGCCGATTTCGATCCGTGTTCGCTATCGTCGGGGGCCGACTTCCGAACAGGAGCGACAAAACGATAGCCGCGCTTAGTAACGGTTTCGATAAAGGGCTTTCCCGCATCGCCCTCACTCAAAATCTTGCGCAGGATCGAGATGTTCTTGGTCAGGTTGGTTTCTTCAACAAAAGCATCTTGCCAGACCTGTTTGTATAACTCCTCTTTGTCGACGACATGACCGCTGTTTTCGACCAGCACGAGCAGGGTCTGAAAAACTTTTGGTGTGAGCGGAATAACCTGCCCGTTGCGCAAAAGGAGATACTCCGCCGCATCTAAGCGAAAAGAACCGAATTCATAAGATCGCTCGACTGACGCGCCCATCTGTCAAAATCACCTGCTGTAAGAATTTTTCCACAAAATTCCCACGCTTTTGCAAGGACTTTGCCGAACGGTTTCGAGTACCTTTACCGCTCAGCAGAACGCAATGTGGGGGCCGGCTTTCGGTGACTGTGCCTGTTTGCTCCGCCGCATTATAGGGCTTGCCCGAGTGCCGGAGCAAACGGATATCGAAGCTGTCACCAGGGAACCACAACCATCTTTTGGATAACGCTGGTCTCTTTTCTGCTCACCGGGGAAGTAAAGGCTTAAGCAAATAAGATTACAGGAGAAAAAATCATGAAACGAGTACCTACAATTTCAGCACTGACCGCATTCGCGATAATGGCCCTTGCCAGTACTGTTTTTGCAACGCCGACCGCGACGACAGATGGAGGTGCGATACAGATTTCTGGTGTCGCCTACTATGCCGCAGCCGGCCAATGTAACGACCCTCAGGGGGACGGATCCGACTACGCCCTCAACATGACAGGGGACCTCTCCGGGTGTCACTACACATTCGTCGAGGTCTCCCGATGCTCACCGGGCGGAGCCTACTATGAATCCGGAACCGAGACGTTCGTTGGAATGTATAACGGGGGTTCCGGCACGTTCGAGACGACCTACGTATTCACTGCGGTCTACAGGGAATGCCCCGCCTTCGTCGGTGAGAGGGCGGGACGCTGTCAGCATCCTATTACGGCCGGCAGCGGCACGGGCGTGTTCGACGGTGTCAGAGGACGAATCGACATGAAGGACGACGTCGCGGCGGGAAACTTTCCGTACCGAGGTCACCTTTCGTTTGATAATTTATTCAACTCTACCGGTCGCCTGTCGCCAGAAGATCCACTCAACCTTATGAGTCAGTCGATCACAGGCGGTGGATGTTAGAGTGGGTGAAACTTTCCCGGAAAGGACGGTGAAAGGCCCGGCATGTCCGGGCTTTTTTCAATGTCTCGCAGTCCTTCCGATACAGCCCATCAATCACAAAACTTTCAAATCCGCGACCGCACCGCGGCATCTCTTCACGAACTATTCCGGGAGATTCATCCGTAGCAACCGGCCGAATCGCGGATCCGCAGCGGCGTAACGCTTGCCCCACAACTGTGCTGCGTCGTCAGTCTTGATCAGATCCACTTGCACGATAAGCGAGTCGCCCCGCAGTAATACCCTTCCGGAAAGGAAGGAACCAACGTTCAATTCCTGGCCGATCGTTTGCGGCTCAGCCTCTCGCCCGCGGTAGCGAAAAGCGCTGCTGCGACCCGATGACCTTGAGCTGGCATCCGGGCAAGATCGTTGATCAAAGTCACCGCGATCCCGTCAGAAAGGAACTCAGTCTCCCTATCACCAGCGGCGTTGGCAAACGGCAGGACGGCGATCGAACTTATCTGTCTGCTGTCAGCTACAAAGTAGCGATAGCCGGCAAACGCACCGAGGGCTATGATCATGATGAGAACCGGGACAACGACGACTCGTTTGAAGAATGTGGATCGGGACACGCGAACCGCGGAACGCGGATTTCGGTCGGTGGATCGATCTTCAAGAATCTGCGTCTTTTCTTCCGGGAAAGCGCTGCCTGAAGGCGGAACTCCAGCCGCATCGTAACGCGGAATTTCCAACGAGCCTTGTATCGCCGTCGCCGTCTCGTCTATCGATGCGGGCCCTTCGAGAAGCGCGGTCCCGTCATCGAGACAGTAAAGCAGACTGTCGTCGTAGTAATCGCGCCTGCACTCAGGACATCGCTTCATACTGTTGTGTTAGATCAGGGATGAACGCGCATGATTATATGGGCAAATGCCATTTCGTGCGAGTGTATGCTATTTGGAAACCATTCTTTTGCGCGTTCTTTTGCGACTGGCTTCCCGGGGCGGCCCCCATAATTGCGAGCTTGCATCCTCGGGCGGCGGCGAAACTCAACCGATGAGCTAGCAAAGCGCCTTGCGCGCCCTGATTGCGACCTTCCGGGATGGTGCTGGCTCCGGCGAGAACGCAGGCGTCGTCGTAAATTAAAAGCATTCCGGTAGAGATCGCCTTGCCGTTGAGTTCCGCAAGGAACGGATACGCGCCCTTGCAGCTAGCGCTGATGCGGCCGAATCCAAGCATGAACTCCGCCAAGCCTTCCATTTCGGTCGACCAACCTTCTGCTGAAGTTCGCGCCCAAAGCTCGGCCTCGTCTTTGTTGATTACGCGGGTTTTGACGTCAGTTTTGAGTCCCGGCTTTAGCCCGCCGCCTAAAGGCGTGGCTTCCAACGTCAGTTCGCGATACATCATGGTGCTCAACTCGACCGGCTGGTAACCTCGGGAACCCAATAGCTGCAACAGTGCTGGATCGCCCATAGGACTTACCTCATGGAAAACCGGCGCACCTCGCTCGACAAAAAATCTTTCCAGCTCATCTAAATGATCGCCTGTGACCTCATCGAAGAGACCGAGACCGAACGTCTGTGTGCATGGCGACTCTGGACCGTCGAACATCGCGTACGCACCGGCAACTTCGATCCAAGTGGCGCCGACCGACGGATCGAGCGCGGCACGTGTCTCGACGAAATCGGCATTCGCACGAGCCTCTGTCCGTTCGAGCTTTTGCGAAAGTGATTGGTCAGAAAAGATCATGATGTGACCTCCTGAGGCATCCCGATCCGGGCCAGTTCTTCACGCGTCGCGCCCGAGCGAACCATCCTCACCAACTCCTCAGGATCGAAGACGTCGCCGAATGTGGGAGGCTTCATCGCGGCCGCCATCCGGTCGGTCCGCATCCACGCCCGGCACTCGTCCTTTGTCGGAAAATTATCGACGGTCAGCTCGATCTCGTTCCCATCCGGATCGGCGTAATAAAGCGAAGTGGTGAATCCATGATTCACCGGAAGAGTCGGCACGATGCCATGCGTCTTGAGGCGTTCGTAGTTCTCGACCAGCGAGACGAAATCCGGAAGACCGATGCCGATGTGGTCGACGCCCGCCGAGTTTGCCGCCCTGTTCTCAGTGTCGTCGGTCGTGAAGATCACGATGCGATGATGGTCGTCATCGAACGTCATGAACGCGCCGAAGCCCATGTCGTGCTGTATCTCGGCGTCGAGAAATTTCTTGTACCAGTCGACCATCTCAGGGAGTTGTTTCGTGCGGAGACCGTAATGACCAATGTACTTTCTGGAAAATTCGTTGCTATTTGTAGTCATAGATTTTGTATTCAGCTGTGTCGAATCGCGTTTGTGTCCTCAGTCCTGATTCTCGGTGTTAGTGTGATTTCGTATTCTTAATGGTTCCAGTTTGTCGCCGGAACTGGAACCACTAAGTCACACGAGATCACACTAGCAAAACAGAATCGGAAACATTGGACTAGTTCAAAATTTCGATCGCCTCTAGGCGTTGTGCACCTACCCTGATCGTTAACCACGGAATGCAGCGAAGACACGGAAATCGGATCAACCGATGACCGGCCTGAAGCTCGACCCGATGGCCGGCTCAAGGCGGGACACCACTACAGATTCCTTTCGCAGTTCGCTTGCCTTACTCTCCGAATTTGCGAGCAACACGATCGACTTCACGCCCAGGTCGTGCAGGATCTGCGCCGCCGGGGTGTAACTTCGCGCATCGGCTTTGAATCCGGCTTTCGCATACGCCTCGGCTTGACCGAACTCCTTCTTGAACGGAATGCTCTCGATCAGTGCAAGATGACCGTTGCCCTTACCTTCCTGATCGAGCCAGATGACAATGCCGCGGCCTTCGCGCTCGATGGCCGATTGCGACGCTTCCATTTCCTCGCGACATGTGCACTCGATGCTGTTGAATACATGAGCTCCGATGCAGTGCGAATGAACCCGGCAGAGAACATCTTCACCGCCGGCGACCTCGCCCATGACGATCGCGATCGATTCACGCTGCCCATCGTAATACAGAATCTCGGTAAATGTTCCAAACTTTGTTTCAAGCTCTCTTTGAGCAAGCCTTTTGATCATTGGGTCTGACTCAATTCGGTAAGCCGATCTGCTCGCGGACGCGCTGGAACCGCGGGTCGGCACGGATAGGGTCGAAGGCTCGCAGGTTCAGTCGTAGAACGCCCGGTCCCCGCTGCTCGTACGCCTTCTCGAGAATGGATAGGGCTTTCTCGCGTTGTCCTATCCGAGCGTATCGAGCCGCTTGTGCGACGGGAATCGGAGCGTCCGGTGTCCGCAGGTCCGAGCGCTTTTCACCGATTTCTATCAACTTCCGCCAGTAGCCTTCCGGACCGGAACGATTCGCCGCGTCTTTCAGTTGAGATGCCTCGGCGACGGCCTCAGCTATCGGACGTCCACTCGAGATCGAGTGCTTTTCGTATTCCGCGGCAGCGTCGCTGAATCGGCCGAGGTCTTCATACGCGAATGCGAGGCGTAGATGTGCCCGGGCGAAATTTGCATCCATCTCGATCGCTTTCTGCAGCTGGACGATCGCCTCGTCATGCCTGCCGCTTGCCGTGAGCAATGTGCCGACGGCCGTATTGATGATAAGCGATAGCGGATCGAGCGACTGCGCCATCTTGATCTCGCCGACGGCTTCATCGTAGCGTCCCAGATCGAGAAGCAGTTCGGCGTACCAGTGGTGGGCCGTAGCGTAATTCGGATTAAGATCGAGCGCACGCTTGAACTCATCCTCGCTCTCCGTAAACTTCCAGTCATATTCGTGCAGGACGACTCCCAACGTGGCATGGGCTTCCGCAAGGCTTTCGTCGATCCGCAGAGCCGCTTGAGCCGCTGACCTCGCCTTTGGGTAAACGTCGTGCGACGCGGAAGGCTTATAAGCCGGTAAAACGACATAGGCGTCTGCGAGACCAGCATACGCCGGAGCGTACGCCGGATCCTTCGCGATAGCGCTCTGGAAGTAATCTATGCTTCGCTCGATGTCGGGAATGGTCCGCCGGTTCCAATGAAAGCGACCGCGAAGATAAAGCCGGAGCGCTTCTGGATCCGCAACGTTCTGCTTAGCAATACGTTGAGCCTCTGCTCCGCTTAACCTCTCCCGCAACCCTAGAGCCACGCCTCGTGCGATCTCGTTCTCGAGCACGGAAAGCTCTTCGACCTTTCGCTCGTATTTCTCGCCCCAGATCTGATTTCCGGTAGCGGCATCGACGAGATCTATGCTGAGCAGCAGATCGTCGCCGCGCTGCTGAAGTCGACCGTTCAGAACCGCCTGCACTCCCAGTTCCGTTCCAACCCGCTGCACCTCAACGCCTTTCCCCTTATAGCGAAATACAGAGCTGCGTGCTTTCACCGATAGGTCCGGAAGTCTGGAGAGACTGTTGATCAAACCCTCGGTCAGCCCGTCCGAAATGTATTCGATCTCGGCATTACCGGTCGCATTCTCGAACGGCATCACAGCGATGGATCCGATCTGCGCGGTGGGTATCGTCGGCCCGAGATAATACCAAATGGCAAGGGCTGCTACAGCACCGACAAGCAGCAGCGCGACCGGCCCAATTAAGCTCCGCGGAAACCTTAGCGTAGCCACGGCCGAATCATTTGTTACCCGCTGGGTATCGTCCGGATCGGTCAAAGCCGATAAACGCTTTCCGTAGCGTTCGTGCAGGATTGGGATCGTCTCCGCGATGCCGGTCGGGTTTGAAAGTTCGCGTCGAACATCCCTCAACTCGATCGCGACATCCTTTATCGATTGAAAACGGTCATCCGGATCTTTTTCAAGGCACAGTCGAACGATCCGCTGTAGATCGTGCGGCAGCGCAGGGTTGATCGCCGTCATCGAAGGTGCCGGATCGCGGACGATCTTAATAAGAGTGTCGACCGGGTCTTCCCCGCGGAAGGCCTTCACGCCCGTCAAAGCCTCGAACAACACGCACCCGAAGGCAAAAATGTCCGACCTGGAATCGATCTCGGAGGTCCGGCCGCGCGCCTGCTCGGGCGACATATAGCTCGGCGTGCCCATGATCGCTCCGGGTGTCGTTATCCCGGAGTCGGGAGTTTGCGACACGTCGGTCTCCGGACGGGAGATCAGCTTTGCAAGGCCGAAATCCAGGACTTTCACCAGTCCGTCCTGTGTGACCATTATATTGTCGGGCTTCAGATCTCGGTGAAGAATGCCGCTCGCGTGGGCCTTCGCGAGACCCTCCGCAACGCCTTCAAAGATCTTCAGGATCGTCGCAAGTTCAGGGCGGTTTGTTATCAGGTATCGCGACAGAGTCATGCCCTCGACGAACTCCATCGCGATGAAATGCGTCTCGCCGCTTTGGCCTATCTCATAGATATGAGCGATGTTCGGATGGTTGAGGGAAGCCGTCGCACGGGCCTCGCGGAGGAAGCGCTGAAGCCGTTCGGGATTCGAGGCAACTTCGGCCGGCAAAAGCTTCAACGCTACCTTACGTTCGAGCCGTGTGTCCTCAGCGAGCCACACATCCCCCATCCCGCCGGATCCGATCTTAGAAAGAATCCGGTAGTGATTTAGAGGCTTGCCGATCCCGAGCAACTCCGCCATGCGTTCTCCTACCGGGCCAAATCCGATTAGATATTAATGCACGCCTGCGATTTTTAGAATCATAGGGCCGACTTCTTGAAATCCCTGTGACGTGGGCCGGAGATCCTGGTGCGGAAAGCCGACGCGGCGAATCGGCTAGAGAGGGCGGGCCGTCGCGCTTGAGTTACGAGATGCTTTGGAAGCCGAGGGCCCTCGGCGCTGCCGGGTTTTGTTCCCACAGATCGTTTGGAAACGTGATGTACATCGGTGCCGTTCGCACCGCCACAACTGCGTTGTAAGTGAGCAACGCGACAAGGACGTATCGGAGAAACGCTACCCGGCGGCATACCCAAGTCCGCGCCGGCCGCCGAGGCAATGATGAAGAGCGGATAAACCGGAAAAATATGACGGACGCCTGTGGTAAAGCTCGATGTCAGTGCACCGAAGATTCAGGTGCCATCTCGGCTGATCGCTCCAAATTGTTGTTCTTTACGATGAACCAGTCGACGGGTTCAACACTCGCACTACGACGGTGCGTTCGCCCGAAGCCAGTTCAATGCTTCATCCGCATTATCGAAAAACTTCACCCGCACACCGTGCGACGCGGCGACGACTTCGTACAGCTCGCTCATCTCGGTAGGCTCGAAATTGTCGAGATGAAAGGCGAGCCAAAGGTTCGGGACCGTTGCGGCTCGTTCGCCCGCGGCGATCACATCAGCTGGTCCCCGCACGCTGGCCGGTGCCACACCTTCGACGAGGATCCGTCTTGTTCGGTATTCATCACAGATCCTGCGAAGCGAGTTCCAGTATTCGCCCGGGAGCTGCGGATCGGTGGCAGGCTCTCCACTTAATTCGACATGGACGTGATCGCCACGAAACGTGATTGCGAAATCCATCCCCATATCATCAGCTAGTTAAGGGCAAATGATATTAGCGTGACGCGCTACTATTTGCCAGTTCTTCCCTGTCTTCATCCAAACGTTCGTGTAGCGCCTTCTGATCGTTTCTGCACGCCCGCTGTCGGACGTTTTCGTCACGACCGTCTCGTTCCCCATCACAATCGCCGTATTCCCACGGCTCTCGACGTGCTCGATCGCACGCTCGAACGATGCGTAGTTTATGACCCCGCCTTTGAAAAGGGCCTTCACTCCATCATTGCCGTAGGTAAGCCCGTTTCGGGGATTGTTCGTAATGGCATTCGGAGCAAAGTAAAGATCGATCGCCGCCTCGTCCCTCTCGAGGATCGCCTTCGCCGCGGCCTGATCTAGTAAACGTATCTCACGTTCCAATTTCCGCAGGTCATTGTTGCTCTGGGCGACCATGGTAGCCGCCAAAATAATTATCGCAAGTACCCAGGAACCGGGCTGGAATAGTGATCGGTGAACATTAAACATTTCCAGGCACCTCATCTTTAAGATCGGCGGCCACCGAGAGTGGCCGGGTTCGGACTTTCGTCAAGCTTTCACGCATTCTCCCCGTTTGAGAAATTGCCCGTCACCTGCTTTGCCTTTGTGCTCGCCGTTGTCGATCACGACGCGGCCGCGTGAGAGAACCGTCTCGACCTTGCCCTTCACTTTCCATCCTTCGTACGACGAGTAGTCGACATTCATGTGTTCGGCATCGACGCCGAAGGTGTGTTCCTTCTCGGGATCGAAGATGACGATGTCGGCGTCGGAGCCGACGGCGATCGTTCCCTTCTTCGGAAAAAGTCCAAACATCTTCGCGGCAGCCGTCGATGTGAGCTCGACAAAACGATTCAGCGAGATCCTGTTCTCAACGACGCCGCCGTTGTAGATCAGAGACATCCTGTTCTCGACACCCGGAGCTCCGTTCGGGATTTTCGAGAAATCATCCTTGCCGAGCTCCTTCTGCTCCTTCATGCAGAACGGGCAGTGGTCGGTCGAGATGACCTGCAGGTCGTCCATCTTCAAACCCTTCCAAAGCTCGGCGTGATTATGTTTTTCGCGGAGCGGCGGCGTCATGACGAACTTCGCCCCCTCGAAATCCTCACCGTAATCTTCGATCGAATGAAAAAGATATTGCGGGCAAGTTTCGGCGAACGCCGGAATGCCGCGGTCGCGCGCCTCGCGAACTTTGTTGAGTGCATCGGCGCAGCTCAAATGCACAATGTACACCGGCGACTCGGCCATCTCCGCGATAGCGATGGCACGATGCACGCCTTCGGCCTCGGCGATCGTCGGACGTGTCAGTGCGTGATACTTCGGTGCCGTTCGTCCCTCGGCAAGGAAACGTTTGATGATCTCGTTGATAACGATGCCGTTCTCGGCATGCATGCAGATCAGCCCGCCGCGGTCGCCGGCCGCCGACATCGCGCGAAAGATCGTCGCGTCATCGGCCAGAAAAACACCGGGATAGGCCATGAACAATTTAAAGCTGGTAATGCCCTCGTCCATCACGGTGTACATCTCTTCCGTATGTTTGTCCTCGAACTCCGTCGTGATGAGATGAAACCCGTAATCGATCGCGCACTTTCCCTCGGCCTTCTTATGCCAGTTGTCGACGCCCTGGATCAGCGACTCGCCTTTGTTCTGCACAGCGAAATCGATGATGGTCGTCGTCCCGCCGTACGCCGCCGCACGCGTACCGGTAAAGAAATCGTCGGACGACTGCGTTCCGCCGAACGGCAGCTCCATGTGTGTGTGCGGGTCAATGCCGCCGGGGATGACGAGTTTGTTGGATGCGTCGATCGTGACGTCGGCTTCCATGTCGAGTGATTTGCCTATTGTGGTTATCGTCTCGCCGTCGATGAGGATGTCCGCAGTGTAGTCGTCGACTGCTGTGACGATACGGCCGGATTTGATAAGGGTTTTCATAGAATTTTAGCGACAGAGTTTCAGATTGGCTTCCTTGAATCTCAGGGGGCACTCTTCACAAACCAATTGAATGTTGCAAAGACTCGGATTCCGCGTTCCAGCCTCCGGCTAAGGTGGCGTTGATTTCACACTTGTCGCACTATGCGTTAATGCAACCGTAGAAATCATCGTCTTCGGCTTTATCGTACACGTCGGGTTCATTCCATCTCACACCGGTCTCACACGCCAGGTGAGAGCAAATGAATGCCGGTTTAGAAGTGCCGTGCGTTCGACATTCAACAAACTTATCGCCCATTTAATCTAACAATGATGTCGCTTGCCAAGCTTCCGCCCAACGACGCGCCGCCGCTTAACTTGCCTCCATTTTTAGGTGGAG
>DASUSJ010000350.1:0-54332 GCA_036375155.1 Pyrinomonadaceae bacterium | reverse complement strand
GCTACGATGCCGGCCAGCGACCAGAATGGCAACTTGTGTTTCTGGTATTCATTGGGGCAGGTCGACGATAACGGATTTACCGAAGACCGGCTCGGGCAAGAGACACGGGAACTGGCGAGGCTTTTCCCGATATATGTATTCCCCCACAGCAAAATTCTCGACTTTCGTGCGTTCATCCACCCGAGGCAAGCCGCACTGATGGATAACACCTGGGCGATGATTTCCGGACAGGACCTGAACCCACTAGGTGTCCGCCAGATCCTCTTCGTCGTCTTTACTGAAAAGGCATATACCGACGAGGGCGCCGAAATGGTGGCCTATATGGCAAAGAAGAACGGCTTCGCTGCCGACGATATGCCGATGCTTCGGTCTGTCGACGACATTGCGTTGATGTTGAAGCACAGGTTGGTCTCCCTCTCGCCTCTTCCTGGTTATGAGAACCGCTATGCAATTGCACCGGTACTGAATGACCCGACCAACGGTGTGATCGCCAGAGATGCATACCTTTGGTTCGCGACGAAGGACGGAAGCCCATTACCGACCGAATACATGTTCGCGCACCAATTCAACTGTCTGCAAAAGACAGGTATGTGGTGCAAAGAGTGACAGCGCGTAAGTCGCTTGAACTCCTTGCTACACAAAAGGCTGCCGAACCTCACCGGCAGCCTCTTTTTCTTTCTAACTGTTAATATCGTCGGCGAGCGTCTGGGATATCACGGTCAACAACCTCTCCGCAGTAAAAGGCTTGGTGAGAAATTCGCTAACATCCATCGATCTCAGCTCGGATGTCTGTTCCGCGTTCATTAATCCGCTCATGCCGATTATCTTGATGGTCGGATCAAGCTCCTTGAGCGACCTTATCATCGACGGCCCGTCCATATCGGGCATCGACATGTCTGTCACTACGAGAGCGATCTCGTTCGCGCGTTCCGCATAAGCCGCAAGCCCTTCGGCTCCGTTAGCTGCCGAGATAGTGCGGTAACCAAAAAGCTCGAGCGTCGCGGACGTTATCTGAAGAATGTTCGCTTCGTCGTCAACGAGAAGTATCAACTCACCCTTGCCACGAGGATACTCGGCGGTGGCTTCGTGAACCGGAGCTTCGACCTGATCTTCCATTGCTGGAAGGTTGATCGAGAACCGGGTTCCCCGGCCGAGTTCGCTATAGACGTTGATGAAGCCACCGTGACTCTTCACGATCGTGAGCGCCGTCGAAAGGCCAAGGCCCGTACCGTGCCCGAGCGCCTTCGACGTGAAGAACGGATCGAATATCCGTTTCACTGTTTCCTCCGACATCCCGGTGCCGGTATCTTCGACCGTCATCTGCACGTAACCGCCGGGTGACGCTTCCGGATTCATGCGGGCATAGTTTTCGTCTATGTGAACGTTCTCGACTCCGATATGGAGCGATCCGCCGTCGGGCATTGCATCACGCGCGTTTAGACACACGTTCATTAGCACCTGGTGGATCTGCGTCGGATCCGCCGCCACAAGCCAGGGCTGCACGGGAATGTCACACTTCAGCGTGATGGATTTCGGCAGCGTTTCCTGAAGTACGCTGACAAGGTCCTTGACGATGTGTTTGACCTGAACCGGAATTCGCTCACCCTCGAGGCCGCGGGCAAAGGTCAGGACCTGTTTGATAAGGTCGGCACCGCGTTCGGCATTCTCGCCGATGAGCGAGAGCCATCGCTGCGTTTCCGGATCGCCGTCTTTCAACTGGAGCATCTCGATCGACATTATAATCGGCGACAGGATGTTATTCAGGTCATGCGCGATGCCGCCGGCCAGCGTACCGATCGATTCCATTCTCTGGGCGCGTAATAGATGGTCTTCAGTTTTCTTTTGTTCGGTAATGTCCGTATTGATGATAAGAATGTAGTCCGGCTGGCCTTGCTCATTCATGACGAGCGTCCAGCGACTTTCTGATATAAGCTTCCGCCCATCCTTTGTTGTCTGTGTGGCCTCGGCTTTCCACTCACCCTTTTCCTGAAGCGCCAAATGAGCTTCCCCCATTCGACGCTCGTCCGCGCCAAGTAGCACATCCCGGATGTTCCTGCCCAGGACCTCACTCTGCTGCCAGCCATAGATACGTTCGGCGCCCTTGTTCCAATAGATGATGTCGTACCGAAGATCGCATACGAGGATCGCGTCCTGGGCGCTGTCGAGCAGCGAGGCCTGCTGGCGGATCCGTTCTTCGGCAAGCTTCCGCTCGGTTATATCAAAACGGATAGCGATGTACTGAAACGGTTTGCCTCGCTCGTCGAGAAACGGAACGATAGTCGTGTCGACCCAGTAGATCGTGCCGTCCTTCGCCCGATTGCGGAGCTCCCCGTGCCAGGTCTTTCCTTTGGCGATGGTCGTCCAGATAGTCCTGATGAATTCCTTCGAGTGATAGCCCGAATTGATGATGCGATGATCCTGCCCGAGTAGCTCCTCACGGCTGTACTTCGAGATCTTGCAGAACTTGTCATTGACGTACGTGATGATGCCGCGCTGGTCGGTGCGCGCCACGATGGCGGCCTCGTCCAATGCATACAGGATGTCCGACAGCTCTTTGTTGCTCTGTTCGACAGGTTTGCCGGCGGTGGTTCCGGCGGATGTTCGTTCTACGACCTCCATCAGATGACTTCAGTATCGGCAGCCAGGTCGCCTGCCTTTCTCAGCTTATAGCGAAGCTGGTCGCGTGAGATGTCGAGAAGCTTGGCAGCGCGGGTGAGGTTACCTCCGGTTCGAGCCAGGGCCTGCCGGGCAAGCTCGACCTCGACCGTCTCAAGAGGTATTCCGTCGGCCGGGAGCACGACGCCGGCGCCACTCGGTAGTGTCGCGGATCCGCCGATCATATCCGCCGGCAGATGTGCCGCGGTAACATACTCGCTGTCTTCCAGGATCGAGGCCCGCTCGATGACGTTTCTGAGCTCGCGGACGTTTCCCGTCCATTTGTAGCTCTTGAAGATCGCGGCGACGTCCGGTGCCAAGCCTTTAAGCCGCCGGTCCCGACGCTTCACGTTTGCCTTATCAATGTAGTGCTGCGCGAGCAAGAGGATATCGTTACCACGGTCGCGCAAGGGCGGAATGTCGACCTGTATCACCGAGAGGCGGAAGAACAGATCGAGCCTGAACGTTCCCTCCTCGCCCGCTTTTTTCAGGTTCTGATTCGACGCGGCGACGATGCGAACGTCCAGAGGAAGGTCCTTCAATCCCCCGACCCGCCGAAACGTGCCTTCTTCCAGGACGCGAAGAAGTTTTGCCTGCAGACTCAGTTCCATCTCGCCGATCTCGTCGAGGAAGATTGTCCCGCCTTGAGCCTGTTCGAACAGCCCTTCTTTTTTCTGCTTGGCATCCGTGAAGGCTCCTTTCTCGTAACCGAACAACTCGGACTCGATCAGCGTAGCCGGAAGCGCCGCACAGTTGATCGCGAGATACGGAGCGTTGGCCCGCTCGGACCCCTGATGTATGGCCCTTGCAAACAGATCCTTTCCCGTACCTGTTTCGCCCTGCAGAAGGATCGACGGTACGTCGGAGGCGGCAACGCGTCGTGTGAGCTCAATAGCCTTTGTCATCGCGGGCGAGTCGCCAAGGATCTGATCGAATCCAAACGACTCTGTCCTTTCGCGTCGAGCGTTCTTCACTTCTCGTCGCAAGTCACGTGTTTCGAGTGCGTTCCTGAGTGTGATCCGAAGCTCTTCGAGGTGGATCGGTTTTCCGATGAAATCGTGGGCCCCGCCGCGCAGGGCGGTTATGACATTCGGCACGTTTACGTTGCCGGTGATCATTACAACGATAGTTTCCGGCTGACGCTCCTTTATTTGATTCAGGATGTCCAGACCCGAGCCATCAGGAAGGTCTATGTCCAAAAGGGCAACTGCGGGATGCTCACTTCCAAAAAGGTCGATCGCCTGTGCAACACTCCCCGCCGGGATCGGGTCGTATCCCCAAGAGCGGCAAGCTTCGCCGAGGACAGTTCGTATGCCCGTTTCATCATCGACCACAAGAATCTTTGGTCCGACTTTCTTCATCCGCGGTGTCCTGTAAGTTTAGGTGTCTACAGGGTCGAATATAGCTGATTAAACAACCCTTCGCAATTTGCCTCATCCTCGGTAAACAGTGAGCCGGAAAGACAACTCCAAGATTGGGCGGCCCGATTTTCTCTTATAAACCGTAACTTTACACGGCCGGTCGCGGAAAATCTCGCGGGCGATCAACACGGTATTGCGTGAATACTGGGTTTCCAGACGGCACGAACATTGCACCTGACGTTTGCGACTGGAGGGACACCCATGACACCCAACAACAAAGGAAGAATCCGACACATCCTCTGCCCGTCGGACCTATCGCCAAAATCTCAGAAGGCCCTCGGCTTCGCGGTGCGGATCGCAGAGACCCTCGATGCTGACCTCACGACTTGTTACTGTGCCCCGGCTACCTGGTTCTCTACTGAGAATCGCATGCCGCTTGAGAAGACGTCGGAGATACGATCGCTGTTGAAACAGCAGGTGATCAAATGCGAAAACCCGGAAGGCAACCTGCGGTGGCGGAGCGCGGTCATCGAAAACAGTTTTGATGCCGCACGCGACATTCTGAATCTCGCGAAGGAGACGGAAGCGGACCTGATCGTGATGAAGGCCCGCCCGAGTGTGCTGTCGGCGTTCCGATTTGGCTCGATAGTCGAGCGGGTTGTGACCGAAGCTCCATGTCCGGTTCTCCTGTTGCCGTCGATCTTTCTGTTGCACAGGGACCCTCAGGCTGACCAGTTGACGTTCTGCAGGATCCTGTTCGACTATGACTTCTCTGATCGCTCAGACGAGCTGTTCCAAACCGTGAACTCACTTACACAGAGATATAACGCCGAGCTGCACATGCTTTCGGTTTTCGAACCGATCTTGCCGACCGGATCCGAAGTAGCTACCGCGGCCAACAGCCGCACAAGTCTGCAGACGATGATGAGGCTGAAAATGGACGACACGCTACAAACGGCGGGGCGGTCCATAATGGATGTGCCAACCGCGGTTGAGTGGGGCAACCACGCGAGTTCCGTGCTCCGCTATTCGAAGGATCATAAGATCGATCTGATATGCACGACACTAGCACCGCCGCACTTTTATTTCGAAAAACTTTATAGCTCCTACCTCGGTAATCTGTTGAGGTCGGCCCGGTGTCCGATCCTCGTAAAGCAGGCCGGGTGACGTAGGTCTTTACCTCAGGGATCCGGTCCGAAATGTGATCCAGATCCCACCGATATTTTTGAAAGCATGGTCCCCAGCTGACTATTGATTCGAGAATTTTGCTGACGTACAGTAGAGGCAAGTCGATTCCTCGCCCAGCAAATTCCTGCCCGTAAGGGGCCGTGCACTTTGAGTGATTGAGATATGAAAGTCTCGGACAACGGTAGCAACGGTAGCATTCCCGTGACATGCGCCAATTGCGATAAACGATCGGAACTGTTTTTCTGCAATCTATCAGAAGCGGCCTCGGCGAAACTCCATTCGCTGAAGTTCTCTCATAAATACTCTCGGGGCTCCACGATCTTTATGGAGGGCCAGCCCGCGGATGGCGTGTACCTTCTGTGCTCGGGTCGGGCCAAGATCTCGACGTACTCCGAGGAAGGGCGGGCGATCATTCTCCGTATCGCAGTGCCGGGCGAATTGCTCGGTTTGAGCGCGGTACTCTCGGCGACAGCTTACGAGAAGACCGCTCACGCGAGCGACGATTGCACCATAAGCTTTATCAAGAAAAAGGATTTTCTCGACCTGGTCAGGACCGACCACGAAGCGGCTTTGAAGGCGCTGCAGCAGCTGAGCAACAACTATCACAAAGCCCATCTCCAGATCTGCTCGCTCGGCCTGTCGTCGTCTGCGGCCGATAAGTTAGCCCGGCTGTTGCTGCAGTGGTTCGATGCCTCGGCGAATGGCGGACCCGTACGTATTTCCAGGATGCATACCCACGGTGAGATCGCCGAGATGATCGGCACGAGTCGCGAGACCGTGACGCGCATGCTGAAAGATTTCAAAGACCGCGGACTTATCGCTCTCACAAAGACGGAGATGTACATACCGAATCGGGCCCGGCTCAAGGCCGCGATCGGCACGAGATATCGAAACGGAAACGGCGGGGACGAGCCCTAGTGTGTTTCTTCTATCCGTATGTGATGCCTATCACATACCACCCATATCGACGGGCGTAAGATACTGATGCGTAACACCATCGCCTTTCCAATTTTTATGGTTTAATTCAACCGAACGAAGGTTAACATGCCCTTTTCCACCAAAAACATAAAGCTTAGTTTACTGGTTGTCTTTGCACTCTCGTTGACGGTCTGGTTTGCTCTTGGCGCGGTTTCGGAATCGGCCATTGGCGCTGTTTACCAGATGGGGGAATCGCCCGTGCAAGATGACTACGTCGGCAGCGAAACCTGTGCTGCGTGCCACGAGCCTCAGTTCAAGAACTTTGAGGGAACCAAGCACGGCAAGCTTCACACGGTTTCTTCCTGGAAAGGAAAAGTCGTTGGCTGTGAATCATGTCATGGCCCCGGCAAGGCGCACGTCGAAGGCTCGGGCGACGTAACGAAGATAATTTCGTTCAAGAGGCTCAACGCAAAGACGGCAGCCGAGACCTGCTTGGCCTGCCATGCCGGAAAGGAGGCGCACAATAATTTCCGGCGCGGTGAGCACTGGCGAAATAACGTCGGGTGTAACGACTGTCATACGGCTCACGGGCCGCCGCCTGGTAAATTCCGCGCCGGATCGCACGTTTTCACAGCGGATGTCTCCGCACAAAATCCAGGTCAGGCGACGGCGAAGATGCTCACCGCGAACGAGCCTCAGCTGTGCATATCGTGTCACAACGAAACCAAGGCGCAATTCAGCAAGCCGTTCCATCACAAGGTTCTCGAGGGAACGATGAAGTGCAGCGATTGTCACAATCCACACGGAGGCTTTGAGACGAAACAAACTAAGCTTGCGGTCGGTGCCGACGCAAGCTGCATTCGGTGCCACGCGAATAAGGCAGGACCGTTCGTCTACGAGCACGCTCCGCTCAAATTGGAGGGCTGTGCGACATGTCACACGCCGCATGGATCGTCAAATCCGAAACTATTAAAACGAGCTCAGGTGCGACAACTGTGCTTCGAATGCCACACGGGAATCACCGACGAACTCAGTCCGGGCGTACCGAGTTTCCATAACCAGGCTCAAGTTCGTTACCAACAGTGCACTGCGTGTCACGCTTCGATCCATGGTTCGAATTCGAGTTCGGTCTTCTTCAGGTAAGGCGATAAGGAGGAAAAATGGCCATCACGAAAGTAAATTGTGGCTTCTTGGTTGCCGGTCTCTTCGTATTTGCCTTCTTGGCAACACCGAGCTGGTTGACGGCACAAAGCCCATCACCAACACCCGCGTCAAACGAACCCTCAGGGGATTACAAGGTCACATCAAGTGTCGAGATTGGTCTGCGCGGAGTCGAGGTCAACGGCAATAATGAAAAGTATCGCAGCGACCTAAATTACAAGCCAGGTTTCCGCCTTTTCGATAGCAGTTTGGTTATCGAAGACAACACAACGACAACCAAGCTCTTCGATCGCGCGTTCGTTTCGGTAAGCGGCTGGGGCGCGGATCCTTCAGGTTCGTTCCGGCTTAATATGGATCGGACCGGGATCTTCAAACTCGACTCGAACATCAGGCGGGTCAAGTATTACAACAATTTGAGCAATCACGCCGTAGGATTATGGTCAGTCGTGACGCCGACCGAGTCTCAGCACCGGTTCAATACGTCCCATTACTTCGGTGACTTCGACGTTGTTGTAAAGCCGGAAAGCGAGAACTTTCGATTAAAGTTCGGCTATTCGTTCAACGATACGGAGGGGCCCGGCTCCTATAATCTACGGTTCCGGAGCGATGAATTTGGGGTCGACACCTTGTGGCAATCAGACTCACATGAGTTCAGAGTGGGGACCGAAGGAAAACTGCTCGGCTTTAATCTCGGCCTGACGTACGGCCATCGGATCTTTGAGGATGGAACCAGATATTTTTTGAATCGATTCAGTCCGGGGAATAATCCACTGCCGCCGCCAGGGAGTTCAGAGATTTACGAGGCTTCGCGCCGGTACGTAAACGAGGGCACTGTCGACTGGGCGAGTTTCAATGTTCAGCGGACATTCAAAAGAAAGCTCGATTTCACCGGGAGGTTCATCTACGCAGAAAGCAACGTAGATACCCGCGAGGACGATAGGTACCGCGGCCGCTCAAATACCCCCGGCGATATCATTCTTCTCAATCGTATCGAAGTTCCGGGAGAGGTTAAAAGACCACAGACCCGGGCCGATATTGGCGTGACATATCGCATCACCGAAGATTTCAGGATCTCCAATACCTTTAACTTCGACCAATTTGGGATCGGCGGCGCCAATCGATTTTCGGAGCTGGTTATCAGTACAACCTCCGCCGGTGCCCCTCGTCCGGACACGTTCAGCGATACCCTTAACTCACGGGGCACAGCGTTCCGGAGACTTACAAACATCGTTGAGGCCGATTACCAGTTTGCGCGATGGTTAGGCGTAAACGCGGGCTACCGTTATACCCATCGCGAGGTCACCCTGTGGGGGATAACTCGAAATAACCTCACTGGGGTATTCTCCGGCCTCGTGGCAGATGAACATGAAAACACGACGCATTCGTTGATCGCAGGGGCCAAAATCAAACCCACTAACAACTGGACTATCTTCGCGGACGTCGAGGCAGGGCAGTCGGACAACGTGTTTACGCGTTTGGCGAATAATGACTTCGTCAACTTCCGTGTCAGGAGCCTGGCAGCGATCAGGCAATTCGCGTTCAATTTGTCCTTTATAACTAAGGACAACGACAATCCCGGAACGTCGAGACCTGTAACCAGCTCAGGGGGATTTCCTGCCACGGACACCATCGCTACCACGAAAGCCAGGATATTCTCTGGCAGCGTTGATTGGACCCCTCGACAAGAGTTTTCGTTGAGTGCCGGGTACACCTACACCCACCACACAGCTAAAGCGGACATTATTCTCCCGGTCGGGGTTCCGGCATTTCCGACCACGCGATGGTTGTTGGGATCGAGTGAGTACTACATGCGGGATAGTTACTTCTTCTTTGATGTTTCGGCAAAGCCAATAGATAGGGTATCGATCTTCGCAAGCTATCGGATCAGTGACGACGACGGACAGGGCGACCGTATACAAACACGACCGGAGGATATTATCACGTCCTACCCGATGAGGTTCCAGTCCCCGGAAGTTCGGCTCGCTATTAGGTTGACAAGGAACATAGATTGGAATATCGGATATCAGTACTTTGATTATCGAGAGACGCCAATATTTCATCCGTTCTCGTTTTCATTGATCAGTCAGAATCCAAATGTGTTTGTGCCGCAGCGTTTTGACGCCCAGAATTACAATGCGCATTTGCCGTATACATCCTTGCGTATTTACCTAGGACGACCGGCCGCGGACAGGTAGAAGTTCACCCGGAGGAGTGGCTGCGGTAGCCACTCCTTTCTCGCAAGAGCGTTTGGTGCGGATCGCAGTTGTCTGGGGTCTGACTTAAACGACACAAGCACCAGCGACGGACCAGCAAGACGCTAAATGACCGGATCAGGATTCTCGCACGAGATCTCCTTCGATTCGGCATTGGCGCTTGGAGCTTTGGTGAATCAATGGACACGCAACCGCAAAAGAACCTCGACCGCAGAACATTTCTGAACTACCTTCTGGGCACCAGCGCCTTTGCTACCTTGGCGGCGATCTTTTACCCGATCTTCAGGTTCATGGTTCCGCCGGAAGTCGTCGAGGCACAGCAGAATTCCGTCGTCGCCGGTACGCTCGCCGAGCTGCCGGCAAACTCCGGAAAGATCTTCAAGTTTGGCAGCAAGCCGGGGTTGCTCGTCCGGACGCAGTCCGGTGATGTAAAGGCGTTCTCGGCAAGCTGCACACATCTGGACTGCATAGTTCAATATGATCCGGAATCAAAACAGATCATCTGCGCGTGTCACAACGGCGTGTACGATCTGACGGGTAAGAATGTAAGCGGCCCGCCCCCCAGGCCTCTCGACGAATACACCGTAAATGTAAAAGGCGATGACATAACGGTCACGAAGACATGATAAAAGGCGACGCTGTCAGAGAGTGGCTCGATCAAAGGCTCGGGCTCAATATGGCGATCGCAATCGCCGAACACAAAGAGGTGCCCCGACACAAGCACTCGGTGTGGTACTACTTTGGCGGAATGACCCTGTTCCTTTTCATGGTCCAGGTGGTGACCGGTATTCTGCTGCTTCTTTACTACCGTCCGAACGCTGAGAACGCTTTCGAGAGCGTACAGTTCATCGTCACCGAGGTGGAGTTTGGATGGCTCATCCGTTCGGTCCATAGTTGGTCCGCAAATCTCTTGATCCTGGCGCTGTTCATTCATATGTTCAGCGTGTATTTCATGAGCGCCTATCGCGCTCCGCGCGAGATGACGTGGGTCACGGGCGTGCTGCTTTTATTTCTCAGCATCGGCTTTGGCTTCAGCGGGTATCTTCTGCCGTGGAATGAGCTGGCATTCTTTGCGACCAAGGTCGGCACTGACATTGCCGGCGACTTGCCGGTCATCGGGCACTTTACGCTCAGGTTCCTTCGCGGCGGTGACGATGTCACCGGAGCCACACTCACGCGGTTTTTTGGTTTTCATGTCGCGGTACTTCCGGCACTAACGACGGCCGTCCTCGGCATGCACTTGTACCTGGTCCAGTTACACGGTATGAGTGTGCCGCCCAGCTTCGAGAACGTCGAAGTCAAGAAGATGAAGTTCCTTCCGAACTTTCTGCTTCGCGATGTGATCGGATGGATCCTTGCGATAGGCGTCCTGGCGGCGCTGGCGGCGATCTTTCCGTGGGAACTGGGTCAGAAGGCTGACCCGTTCGCTCCGGCCCCGGCCGGAATCAAGCCCGAGTGGTATTTCCTGTTCATGTTTCAAACGCTCAAGTATCTGCCGGCGAAGGTCCTTTTCATCGATGGCGAATTGCTTGGAATACTTGTGTTTACGATTGGCGGATTACTTCTGTTCCTGGTGCCGTTCCTGAATAAGACGCCCGGTCACGGCAGGCGGAAGACGGTGTTCCAGGTGTTCGGGGTCGTCGTGGTCGTGTTCATGGTCGTAATGACCATCGTCGGCTACTTGACGTGAGTGCATTATGAAAAGCGTGGCATCAATATGGAGCATGGGTTCGCGGAGGCGGCTTCTCCATCTCGCGATCGCCGTCATGTTCATTGCCATGGTCACTTCGTCGGCTTTGTTCTTCCGGTCGACCCCGAGTGCGGCGCAGGCGCCGAACTCTTGCATCGAATGTCATTCCGGGCTGCCCGAGGAACGGCTCTCGAAACCGACCCAACTTTTCGATCACGACATTCACAAAGTACGAGGGCTCTCTTGTGTCGATTGCCATGGTGGCGATGCGACCCAGGCGGACAAGCTGGCCGCAAAAGCAGCCAGTCGTGGATACATCGGCAAACCATCGCCGATGCAAATACCTGCGTTCTGCGGAAAGTGTCACAGCGACGCGGCCCTGATGAAGAAATTCAATCCATCGCTGCGCGTAGACCAGGTGCAGGAATACGACACCAGTGTCCACGGCAGACGCTTGAAGGAAGGCGATAAAAATGTCGCGACCTGCGTGAGCTGCCACGGGATACACGGCATACGCGAGCCGGACGATCCCCAGTCCGGTGTCTTCGCCCTCAACGTTGCTGAAACCTGCGCGCAGTGCCACGCGAACCCGGAGCACATGCAGGGATACCAGATTCCGCACGATCAGTTCGAGAAGTATAAGATGAGCGTCCACGCCAAGGCGCTTTACGAAAAGCGCGACTTGTCGGCACCGACCTGCAACGATTGCCACGGCAACCACGGAGCGGTGCCGCCGGGCCTCGCGTCGGTCGCAAATGTCTGCGGTCAATGTCACGGCCGGCAGGCTGAGCTCTTCCAGAAGAGTCCTCACAAGGAACCATTCGACAGGATGCAAAGCGGTGAATGCATCAGATGCCACAATAACCACGACATCCTTCCGCCGACCGATCAGATGGCCGGTGTCGGTGAGGGCTCGGTCTGCACGTCGTGCCACACAAATGACGCAGGCTTTGCGTCAGCCCAGCGCATTGGGCAAGGACTTGCAAACCTCCAGTCAAATATTCACCGCGCTGAGGAGATCTTAGACAGGGCAGAACGGGCCGGGATGGAGGTAAGTCGACCGAAATTCGAATTGAGGGACGCGGCCGACGGACTTACACAGGCGCGCGTTCTTGTCCACACCGTTTCGGCTGAAGAAGTAGAAGGCGCGCTTGCTCCCGCGCTTGACGTTGCTACAAAGAGTTATTCTGCGGGCGAAGCGGCTTTCGCCGAGCTGAGCTACCGTCGAAAGGGACTGGTCGTGTCGCTTGTGTTTATTCTGTTTCTCGCGCTGCTGGTGTACTTAAAGATCCGGCAGATCGAGAGCGAGCCTGACGAGGCGGAAGCCTGATCTCAGAACTTCACCTTTTCATACGAGCCCGTATGACAATCCGCGCATTGGAATCTTGATAGATCGCCTAGGTTCAACGGGTGCTTGAATGAGCGGTCGCCTTTGTGGCACGCCGCGCATTGCCACGTGTTCCGGTCGCCCAGATTGATCGGATGCTGAAAGACCCCATCCTTCACAGCAACCGGTTTACCGAGGTATGTCTGATCGACCGTCGTATGGCAAACGCTGCATTGGTTCCGGATCACTTTACCGTCCGAGCTAAAGTGCTGGCCGTCATGGCATCGGAAACAACCCTGCGTATTGAAATGGCCGATATTGTTTCCGTGGGCCCGCCAATCTGTCTTCATCTCAGGGAAGAAATACGTCTGGTACAGACGCTGCACCTCGACTATCGCGGCTTCGATCGCGCCCGACCTCGCCACCATAAGATCCGGATAAGTGCTCCGGTAAAAGGTATCGAGATCACGTCGAATGGATGCGACGGCCTCCTCGCTCGTTGTGTACGGGCGGGTAAGTGTCTCAACGGCTTTGCTCTTTATGAACGGTAGAGTGGCATCCAGGTTTCCGGCCGCCAACGACTGGTCGACCGCATTGTTGGGTGATAGGAAAATATGTGCCGGGCGGTTGTGACAATCGATGCAGTTCATGACGCGCTTCGGTGCGTTCTCGATCTGCGCCGGTGAAAGGGTGTTGTTTTTTGCCGTGTATTCGACAACGGTTCCATCGGCTTTCTTCATCCGGACCCATGGGATGTCCTGCCGCTTTTCGTCGGTTGCGACATAGGTGATCTCGTTTGCGACGTTCATGTGCCAGTGAATACCACCCACGGGTCCGCCCGATTCAGCCCCCCCGCCAACATTGATCAGCATCCGCGTCTGACTCAATGAATTGTTTTCGTCGTACCCGTAGTGCTTGAACACCTTCAGCTTTTCACCGTGAAACTTCTCGGGCCAGTGGCACTTTGCGCACGTCTCATTGGCGGACCGCATGTTCGCAACCGGCGTGTGGATCGGCCGCGAAAAGTCGCCGGAGACTACGCCGTACAGTTGCCGCATCCCGTTGAACTTCGATTTGACGTACGCTTCCGGGCCGCCGCCGACGTGACATTCGACGCAACGTACACGAGCATGTGGCGAAGCCTGGTATGCGATGAACTCCGGTTTCATGACGGCATGACACGCCTGGCCGCAGAACGTCACTGACTCCGTGTACTCGTACGCCCGATAGCCGCCGAACGCGCTCATAAAAAGAAACGCGAACGCGAGCGAAATGAAGACAAGAAGCGAGCGACGACGGTGAGGGTCGTTGAGATCAAGGATAGGAAAACGCGCGACATCAGATGGAGCTCTGGTACGGCGTCGTCGGCGTTCGACAAGGGCCCCGGTGAATATAACCAGGATCCCAAATGCGAGGATACTGGGAAACAGGATGAATGTAACGAGGTCGCTGTAAGCGCTCTCGCTGGCGTTGCCGGTGAGTTCGAGCAGTAGCAGGAGGAAGATCGTTGTGAGGCTCGCCGCCGCGATCGCGAAACCGGCAAAGCTGATGTAGTTTCGAAACAGGCTCACCCGCTTGCGATCGTTGTTTTTAGGCTGTTGCTCTCCGCCGGGTTCCGCGGGATCGGTCTCTGGTTCCACGTTCATAACGTTAAGGTGTTACGGTGCTCCAAGATGATACTACAAATACAAACGAACTCGGGCCGCCGTTCAAGTCGCGAAGCTCGTGAGATCGCGAACCGAACAACGGCAGCCGAGATTCGTCTCAGGTCTGCTCAGACAAGCCTAGCTGGCGGGAGCTCTCAGCCCCTTCATATACGTGACCAGCGCCTTGGCCTCGTCGGGTGTCATTCCCTTAGCCTCGAAGCCCGGCATGTATGGAGGCTTCTCCCCTTTCTTTCCTTTGAGAATTGCCTCGACATGTACATCCTCAGCCTTCGCGGGATCGAAGAACTTCTCGGCCTTCGGGCTGTGACATACAGCGCACTTGGCTTTGTACGTAACGGCCGGATCCTCGCCCATCGCCGAGACAACCATTCCCTTCGAGCCACTCAATACGGTCACTGCCACTAGAGGTGCCGCGAAGAAGATAATTGCCAGAATTTTGAATCGATTGCTCGTCATATTTTCCTCCGGTAAGCCCGTGCCCGGTTTTGTTAACCTCGGGCCGAACCATCCAGCGGAAAATATCGCAACCGATGTGCCAACAGCGATCTGCCATAAAGCCCAGATTTCTTCGATCTAGGCCACCGTAGCTCGTCGCTGCGAGTGTCAATATTCACAACCACCGCGAAAAAGTCCGCGGCGTCCCGGGTCAGAATCGAAACACGTTGCCCTGGTGACACCTCTTACAATTCGTAAAGTCCTCGCCGAACGCGCGCGTATTGTTATGGCAACTCGCACAACTCTGAGCCCGAGCAGGCGCGAAATGCATCGCCGCGAGCGGTGACGATACCTGCCGTCCCCGTGCCGCCCCCGCCCGGATCGTATGACAGGACCGGCAGCTAAGATTCCTGTTAGCCCCGTGCCGGGCGTGGCTGAAATTCATTCGAAATGCTCTCGCCGATTCCGACACCCGCACAAGACGGCCAGGCTGGTGGCATGTGCCGCATGACGCCATCGCGTTCGACGAGTTCGCCGTATGGCACTGAAAACATGTCGTATGAGCGGCGCGGCCGGCCGGTATGCTGCGCGCAACCCCGCGGGCCGACGGTGTGTGGCAGGTCGCACAGTTCACCCGTGCATGCCTTGAGTGGTTGAACCTCGCTCCAAAACTGCGCAGGCCTGGGAATCGCTTCATCGCGCCCGCCTGAGCGTTGGTGTGGCAGATCGTACAGATCGGGCTTGCCGGATCGGAGAACTGGAGAGCATGGCACCCGGCGCAAGGCAGGTGATTATTCCTGCCGGGAAAACCGATACGCGCCGAATTGTCGTTGCGCGTATGGCATACCAGGCACGGCAGCCTAGAATGATATTGATTGCCATGCCGGAACCTCGTGTAATCGACCTGAAGCGGGTCAACTACTGCAGGATCCACGTCGGCGAATTCAAGGTCCGACACTTCAAATTCAGACTCCGCGATCTTCGGATCTTCTGTTGCGGTAGCCACCTCGGTAATGGGCGATCCCATCAGCGACAGGCACCAGAGCGACGCGACTACACCCGTCACTAAAAAGCCCACCAAAGCTCTGCCGTGCCGTTTAATGTTATGTCCTGGGCTCATCTATTATTTGGCAGCTTCAAGCGCTGCCGTGTGCGACGCCGGCATCGGTTTCTGCCCGAATACAAGGTGACACTTTGTGCACTGGAAAGCCGGATTCGCCTTCCGCGCATCCGCTTCGTAATTCAACGCGCCCCCGTCATCCGCGGTGGCCGTTACGTGGCAGGCGGCGCAGGATGCGATCCTCACGCGTTTCGTCGCGGCGTCGGTCGTGTTCATCGTCATGACGTTGTGGCAGGTATCACAGCTCAGTTCCGTGTGGGCCACGAATTCGTGTCGAAACTTTCCGGTCGAGTCACGCCGGCGCCACGAGTCCAGCGTGAGCCTGTCCGAAACGCCCATCCGCGTCGCGATCTTCTCGTCGAAGTCGGCCGGCGGCAGCGGTTGTCGGAGCTTATGACAAGTTGCGCAGTCCGAAGGCAGCGGTGCAATGCCGGAATCCACGGAATGACAGGTGAAGCACGTTGTATGTCCGATCGGCTTAGTCTTGAACGTACCCTTCTTCAGCCAGAAGCCTTCCCCGAGATCGGCCGGAGGCTTTGTAACATACTCGTCGTTTGAATCGCCCTGCGGCTGAAACGTCTGGTGGCAAACAACACAGCTTTCCTCGGCCGCGCGACGCGTGGCGAGCGAGACATTCCGAAAAGGAGTGACCGATGAGCGCTGGGCGGTGACGATCTCGATATGTTTGTCGTGCGGGAAGAAGATCGCAAAGTCGGTCTGAGCCGTCTTACCTTTTCTCGATGCATCGAATATCTCACGTGGATTTGGGAACGGATGTCGGGTGCTGTTACGCGGGCCGGGATTGACGTGACAGATAGAACATACGACCGGCGGCCTTCCCCTGAAAAACTGTTGACGGTGGCAGCTCAAGCACGATTCGTGTTTCGGGTACTCGGTGATGTCAGGGAACGCTGCGTCGCCTGTGCGAACTTTGTTCCAGTTGTCGGATGGGAATTTGTGACACGAGTTGCAGTCCAACTGGTGCGCTTTTATGTCGTGCGGAAAGTTCGAGTACTTCTGCGGCTGCGCCGGCCGCCGAGCAGCGGGTCTCCTTCGCGTCTGCGATAGGGCCGTTTCCGAAAACTCGGAATAGAGCAGGAGCACGGCGACGGCACAAAAGAAAAGCCCCGCGATGACCGCACGGACCGACATTTTTGTATTAGCAGAGTGTCTGTCCATTGAGGTTCCGGATCGTCGCCAATTCGTATTTCGAAATCATATTTCACAAGCTCGCCGTTAACTGTGACCGTCGTCACATGAAAATGTCTCCCGCAACTGCTACGGTGTGTGAAATTATCCGCGCACACACGGGTTACTTCACAGTAGTATCGAGCTCCTCTTCCGCGTCGGTGCTATTTCGGGTTGAAAATTACAACATCCTCTGAAAATATTAGCAGGCACGACTATTGCCAATCCCTCTGGGAACTTTCTACGGATAACTATGTCCACCCTTGAAGAAAAAATAATCCCGCAGCTTGGTATCCCGGCGAAAAAGCGGAGTGAATCCGCCGTCTCGAAGCTTCTCCGCTTCGTCTGTTCGGTCCGGCTGGGCGTCGTGCTGCTCTGCCTGCTTGGACTCGCGTGTCTTATCGGAATGCTCGTTATGCAGCAGAATGTCGACGGGTTTGAAAACTACTACTCAACCCTAACACCGTCGCAGCGGCTGCTTTACGGCAAGCTCGGTTTTTTCAATATCTATCACGCCTGGTATTTCAACGCCCTGCTCTGTCTAGTTTCGCTGAACATCATCCTCGCGTCGATCGATCGGTTTCCGAGAACATGGAAGTTCGTTTCGAAGCCGCAGGTGATCGTTCCGCTGAGATGGCTCGCCGACCAGAAACAGTCGGCCGCCTTTGAATTGAGCGGGTCGAGCGATGCGATCAAATCAAGAGCAGAGGCCCTACTCAAGAACTTTGGATGGCGGAGACTCCACATCGCGGAAAAAGACGGTCGAACTTACATTCTCGCCGAATCCGGCGTCTGGAACCGACTTGGAGCCTACGCCGTTCATGTCGGGCTGCTGACGATCTTCCTCGGTGGTTTTCTTACAGCGCAGCTTGGAACGACCGGCAACCTTCCGCTGGCGCCAGGCGAGACTTCAAACCTCATTCGCGAGACGGTCGTCGATCTGGATCGGGTCAGTGAAGTGACCAAACAGCTTCCGTTTGAAGTCACGTTCACGGACATTGAGCAGAAGCTTATTCGAGACGACGGTCCGATCACCGCTGCAAATACGCTTGACTGGATAACGCGCTTCAATATCGTCGATGAGGGCAAAACTTACACAGGCATTGCACAGATGAACCGCCCCTTCGATTATCGCGGTTACCGGTTCTTCCAGGCGAGCTTCGTATCGACCGGTCGCGCAAGAAATATAACGGTCATGGCGACTCCGGCTGACGGGTCGCCTCCGCAGGAATTAAAGATCTCGAGGGACGGATCAGCCACGCTGCCCGATGGAACGCTGGTGAGGTTCTCGGAGTTTCGAGGAAACTTCCGCATCGGGCCGGAAGACCCGAACGAGGACACGAGTGCATACCCGAATCCAGCGGCCGTACTTCAGGTGGTTCCGCCGGGTGGGTCGGTGCAGACCGCCTACGCCTTCGGTCCGCAAATGGCGAATATTCCCGTTGCCGGAAAACCGGTGGGTGGTTACACATATCGGCTGTCAAATTTCGAAAAAGTTTCGGACCGGCACATCCTGTCCGTTCAGCGCGACCCGGGCTCGAACGTCGTATACGTCGGATTCGTCCTTCTCTTTCTTACGCTCGTCGCTGTATTTTTCTTTTCGCATCAGCGAGTGTGGGTCGTGATCGACGGAGGGGAAGTCGACCGGCGCTCGGTCACGACCGCTGGCAATACGAACCGGAACCCGAATGCATTTGAGGATAAATTTCGCCGCTTCGCGATCGAGATCAGCGACGCCGCGGCGATAAAGGAGAAATCATGAATCAGGAGATTTTGAACCAGCCGCTGGTCGCCTCAGGAACGAAAAAAGACGAAACCACGATCGGGACATTCAGTTCTTATCTACCGGCCGCGATCGCCATCGTCGGGTCTCTGCTGCTCGTTCTGGCTCGTCTAGGTTCAGGCCCGGACAGATTTATTTCGGACGGCGCGCTAATGATGCTGGCGCTTGCTTCATACCTGATCGCGGCGGTCTTCTATCTCACAAACTTCTACGCGCCGTTCCGTTTTGCCGAACGGCTGGGGTTGTGGGCCGCGACACTCGGTGTCTTCTTTAATCTTTCAAGCTGGCTCGTTCGATGGGTCGCGGCGTACGACCGTGAGCTGGAGATCTTTATTCAGCAGGGACGCACCGCGGCGGACATGCCTTGGGCGTTTCGCTATGTGCCGTTCGCAAATCTCTATGACCTCAGCCTGGCATTCGCCTTCGGTGCGGGTATCACGACGCTGCTGATCATGAGACGCGAGCATTTCCGTCTGATCGCGGCGCTATCGCTGCCGCTCGCAGCGATCATTCTCGTTCTTGCAAGGTTTATCGGAAGCGAGTTCATCGATCTTCCTCCGGTGCTCGATTCCTATTGGCGGCCGATCCACGTCGGTATCGCATCGATAAGCTACGGCGTCGCGCTCGTTTGCTTTGCGGTCGCCGTCCTGTACTTGCTCAAAGACGGGTTGAAGGTCGAGAAGATGGCGATCTGGACAAGTATTTTCACTCTCGCCGTTTTCGCGACGATAAGTAAGTTCAGTGTGTTCGCTCCCGCGACCTTCGGAACTTACACCGCATCGACCTTTGTTGGCACATCGCGTATGTCGCTCGCTCTTCGGGCTGACATCCCGTATGTCGGCTGGCTCATTGTCGCGGCTGCTCTGCTCCTTGTGCTTTCGGCCGTCGCTTTCGCAAAAGATATCAACTCAGGTGATGAGAAGATGCGGCGGTTCGGACACTGGCTCCTTCGCGGGGCTCTCGTGGTACAGGCGGCCGGCATCGGCATGCTCGTCTACCAGATCAAGAACATCAAAGACGTACTGGCCCAGGTAAACCCCGCGCAGTACGAACGCTTTGCCGTGTGGATGCTGCAGCAGGAGAGCGTACCGCAGGCACAGATCAACCAAATACCGCCCGCGCAATTGGTACAGATGGCGAGCGAGTGGGTGGGACAAAACGGAGCCCAGCTTCACTTGAGTCTGAACGCAAATCCTGTCGAGCTTGCCGCGCTGATCACGGCCTTCGCCGGAACAATGTTCGTTGTTCTCTTCAGCATCAAAACGGATAAGCTTCGCGCCGCATTGCCGTCGGGAGAGAAGCTCGACGGGCTAATGTACAAACTCGCGGGCGTCGCCTTTGCCGGTCTCGCTTTGCTGCTCATGACCGGGGCGGTGTGGGCGAACGAATCGTGGGGAAGATATTGGGGGTGGGATGCTAAGGAGGTCGGTGCACTCGTGGCCTGGCTCACCTACGCGGGGTTTCTCCATTCGCGGATCGCCTATGGCTGGAAGGGCCGCCACTCGGCTTACTTTGCGATAGTTGCATTCCTGTTCGTAATATTTACTTATCTCGGCGTAAGCTATTTACTGCCGGGGCTTCACTCATACGCTTAGTTATTATGACGAAGGAAAACATTCTCTTTGTGATCATCGGCCTGCTTGGTGGGTTCATGATCGGGTTCTTTTTTGCGAACTCTGTTAACCAAAGTGCGATGGTCGCCACGCCGCAAGGCATGCAGCAGACGACGGGCCTGCCATCAGGGCATCCGGCAGTTCCTGGAGCTCCGGGCGGCGGGTCGGTACCCGAGGTTCAGGCGGCGATAGATAAAGCGAAGCAAAATCCAAATGATTTTGACGCGCAGATGAAGGCCGCGGAGCTTTACTACCAGATCCAGCGCTTCGAGGGTGCGATCGAGTTTCTAAAAAAGGCGAGCGAGCTGCAGCCGGACAATTACGATGTGCTCGTTAATTTGGCGAACGCAAACTTCGATGCCGGCAAGTACGAAGAAGCGGAGAAGGTCTATACAAGAGCTCTTTCCAAAAAGCCGGACGACTTGAATGTTCGAGCTGACCTGGCTCTTACGTTCGTGTTTCGTGATGAGCCGAACTACGACCGTGCTATCCAGGAATTCAAGCGTGTACTCGAGAGCGATCCCAGTCACGTTCAGGCGCTGCAGAACCTGACCGTCGCATACACGCGGAAAACGGACAGGCAAAACGCTACCGCAACGCTTGCCAAGCTAGAGCAGGTCGACGCCTCGAATTCAGCGATACCGAAGCTGCGCGAGGAGATAGAGAAGATCTCCGCGAAATAAACTGCTGTCTTGTCGTCAGGCCGAGCGCGGGTCCGAGGCAGCGGCCACCGGACGTGCCGATGCCGCAGCCATGCGTATCTCAGAGCTTGCGAGACCAGTCATCGTGTGGATCTTGATCCTGTAGACCATCTCGACATTTTTTCGCAGCCAGTCGTTTCTCCATTTCAGAGCGAGAGCCGGTAATAGCGACGGGTTTGTCGAGCGAATGAGATTGACGGCCTTCTCGCGCTCCTCCCTATCGACGATCTGTTCCGCCGACCCGGTAACGACAACGCTTCGCCAGTTGGTCTCGCCGATCTCTTCGACCTGCAGACAAACCAGCGGGTTGCGCTTCAGAATTTCCGTTTTCAGGCCCGCGGTCGTATAGATCAGAATATGCGGCTGGTCGTAGACATAATTGAGCGGCACGACGTACGGCTGATCATTCCATGAACACGCAAAGTGCCCGTAGTTCATCCGAGCTAGCACGTCCACTACTTCCTTTTCCGGCATTTCCAATATCTCGATCATATTTCCTCCCGCTTCCGATCTGGCTGCTCCCACCCCGACACTCGTAAGGCTCTGGAATAAACTAGGCCGATTTAAGAACCCCGTAGCCTTTGGCCGAGGTTTCGACAGCCTGGTTCGCTACCGCCATTGTCTTGGCAGGCTTCTTCGGAGGTGCCGGATGCGTGACCATGAAAGGCAGTACCGCGATCATCCCCATAAAAGTTAGCCCGAATGCGATAAAGCCGAGGACTACCGCATTGAACATCGACAAGGTTCCGGTCAGGAACAGTAGCGCCGCCACCAGCATGAAGATTCCGCACAACGACCAAAAGATTTTGACAAGCATATTTTTCTCCTGAAAGGTAAAGGTTCGAAGGGTCGACCTTCGTGACGCCGGACCAGATCGCAACCGGTATTCCGTGCGTAAGTTGTTGTATTTACAGCGGAGCTAAAGATGGCTGGCGTGAAAAATTTCGCAATCGTAAGTCCCCCTTGCGAAAATTCTCAGATTGAACCGACGGCGGGCGGAGATTTGAAAAGGCCGCCCTTTCGGGCAGCCCTCTTGCGTCCGGGAATGTTACGTAACTTTCTAGCCCGTGCGTTTATGGCACATCGTGCATTGCATCGTCGTTGGGGCTTTGATCGCGGGTTTGTCTTTCTTCGCTTCGGTGTGACAGCCGGCACAGTTTCGATGAAACGCTTGTTGATTAGTGAGGCTGATCATCGCAGTGCTCCCTTCGTGTTTGATCTCCGGAATCGCGGGGATCAGTTTCGGGGTTTCGGCCGCCCGTGCGTGACAATCCCGGCAGGCCGCTACACCCGCTCCGGCAGGATCCTTTGTGAAAAGCTCAGCGGTAAGTGTGGTCGTTCGATCCGCAGGCCATGCTGTTTTGAGCGGAGGGTGTTTCGCGATTTCGCTGGCCGGTTGTGCGACGTGGTGACATTCTATACACGCGATCGGTCCCGTACCGTCGATACTGTATTTTCCGCCGTTGTGGCTGACGTGGTTGAAAGTAACGCTACCGAGCTTACTGTCTTTCGCGAGAACAACCACGTCAGGCATCTTGATGTCTGGTTTCGCTTGAGCAGCGACCCGCTCTCCCGCGATCTCGTTTTGCACTACCAGCACTGCGAAAACGCCGCCGGCCAAAACGATAAGCGTCATGAGTATATTCTTCATCTTGGAACCTCCTGGATCAGTTTCGTTTAGAAGATTATATACCTACCGTCTGATTTTATCCGCTGTTTAAATTGTCGCCCGCTTTGAAATTGCTTTCCGCATTAAATTGCTCCAGCTTTAACTTGCCACGGACATTAGCTAGTCCGCAGTTTTGCAATCAGGTTCGGCTCGTTCAACCGAATCACAGAATTCGGTTCTCACCGGCCGGCCTGTTCGAACATTAAACTTGTGGCAATTTTAAGGAAAGAGGCCGCGCATTTTTCAGGCGGCCTCCGTTATTCGAAGATCGACGTTACCGTTAGTAGCGATACACCGATTCAGTCCGAAGGTGCGGTCGACATTTCGGTCACGCGCTGCGGCGAAAGATTCAACGCATTTTGTCCCGGATTGATCATTACCGGCGAGCTCCAGATCGCAAATCCGCGGCCGGACTTCGTGATCCCGAAAAGATAGTAGTTATCCGGCTCGACGCCGCCCAGCTCCGCCTTGCCTGATGAATCCGTCGTGCCTGCGTATTTTATGTGGTTCTTGATCGCACGGAGCGCATCGCGGTTAAATTCACTGAACCGCTCGGGATACATTACCGAGAGTCCGAAACTGTTCATCAATGTCTGACCCTCGATAGGTTCGAGCCCCGCTTCCGAAAGTATGCTTTCAACGTCCTTATCCAACAGGTAGAACTTCTCGTCGCGGACCGGCTGCGGCGCACCCGTTCTCCCAGCGATCTTTGCATCGATGATGACACTGCCCTTTGAAGGCGGAACCGTCACAGACGTCTGCGAACCCGGGACCGTGACAGTTTGGGTCTCGTTAGACGGAGGCACCGTTACCGTACTGCTCGATGGTACGTCCGTAGTAGTTACACGATCCCGATCTGCATTGACCGAGGACCGTCGAGCGGAAACATTGACGTTCAAATTTGACTCGTCCTCACTGTTTCGGCTCATGAAAACAAAGAACACTAACAGCAGCACTGCACCGATCACGCCCAGAGGTATAAATATCCATTTGGGCACCCCATCGTCGCGCGAGCGAACCGGAGCGACGACCCGCGTTGTTTCAACGACGGGCTTCGCCGACAGAGGTCGGCCGCAGTTTGGACATGCCACGGCGGCCGTGGAGATCTCATGTCCGCATTCAGGACAGTAAATCAGCGACATAATTTAGAATTCCTCCTAATTCCTGCGATCACAACAGCAAAAGCATTTGCCGTGCCATGTCTTAAACGCTTTTCGAACCGGAATTGCCGCAAATTCTTCTGGCAAAAGCAAAGCGCCGTCTCCTATAATGAAGTGCCCACTAGTTTAGATTTACCCAGGCTGAGCCGAGCGTGCGCCCCCCACGCCATCCCCGCGGCCAGTTTTATTAAGGGAGAAAATAGATGGCTTCTTCGACAGTGCGTAAAACCGCGCGCAAGGCAAGGCGCGGGCATACCGCGACTCCAAAGAACGGTTCCAGCCGGCACGTTAAATCCAACGGTCATACAGAATCCGACTTTCTCGATCCCGATCTCTTGTTAACAGTTTTGACCGCGGTCAAAAACGGCGACTTTACCGGTCGTGTGCCTGCAGGCCACGACGGAGTTTCCGGCAAGATTTATGACGCGGTGAACTCGATAATCCAGAGGAATGAGATGCTCGCATCCGAACTCGGCCGCATCAGCGAGGTCGTGGGTAAGGAGGGCAAGATCGCAGAACGTGCGAGATTGACGAACGCTTCGGGAGGCTGGGCCTCATGCATCGACTCCGTCAATACGCTTATCACCGACCTCGCGCAGCCGACTACCGAAGTCGCGCGTGTGATCGGTGCCGTGGCTCAGGGAGACCTGTCGCAGAGCTTCAATCTGGAGATCGATGAGCGGCCGCTTAAGGGTGAGTTTCTCCGAACCGGAAAAACCGTGAACACGATGGTGAATCAACTCGGTGCGTTCGCGTCTGAGGTGACCCGAGTTGCACGCGAAGTGGGAACGGAAGGAAAACTTGGTGGTCAGGCGCAGGTCAAAGGCGTATCGGGGACATGGAAGGACCTTACGGACAATGTGAACCTGATGGCCAACAATCTCACAGGCCAGGTCCGCAATATCGCGGAGGTGACGACCGCAGTGGCAAACGGCGATCTGTCGAAAAAGATCACCGTCGATGTTAAGGGTGAAATTCTCGAGCTCAAGAACACCATCAACACGATGGTGGACCAGCTCTCGTCATTCGCGTCGGAGGTGACGCGTGTCGCCCGCGAAGTGGGAACCGAAGGAAAGCTTGGCGGGCAAGCCGAAGTGAAGGGCGTGTCGGGAACATGGAAGGACCTGACGGACAACGTGAACCTGATGGCGAACAACCTCACGGGGCAGGTTCGCAACATCGCCGAAGTTACGACTGCCGTGGCGAACGGCGACCTTTCCAAAAAGATCACTGTAAACGTCCGTGGCGAAATCCTCGAACTCAAGGACACCATCAACACGATGGTGGACCAGCTCTCATCGTTCGCATCCGAGGTGACGCGCGTCGCTCGCGAAGTGGGAACCGAGGGAAAGCTTGGCGGACAGGCCGACGTAAAGGGGGTTGCCGGCGTTTGGAAAGATCTGACAGATAACGTGAACCTTATGACCAGTAACCTTACCGGTCAGGTTCGTAATATCGCGGACGTCGCGACATCGGTTGCCAACGGTGACCTGTCGAAGAAGATCACCGTCGATGTTCGAGGCGAAATTCTCGAGCTGAAGAACACCCTCAACACGATGGTGGACCAGCTCAATTCATTTGCATCCGAGGTTACCCGCGTTGCGAGGGAAGTGGGTACCGAAGGAAAGCTGGGCGGCGAGGCTGAGGTAGAGGGTGTGGCCGGCGTCTGGAAAGATCTCACCGACAACGTGAACCTCATGACGTCCAATCTGACGGCCCAGGTGCGAAACATCGCCGAGGTCGCGACGTCGGTCGCCAACGGCGACCTCTCGAAAAAGATCACCGTGCAGGTGCGCGGCGAGATCCTCGAGCTGAAAGATACGCTGAACACGATGGTAGACCAGCTTAACTCGTTCGCATCGGAAGTTACGCGTGTGGCCCGTGAGGTGGGTACGGAAGGGAAACTCGGTGGTCAGGCCGAAGTGAAAGGAGTCGGCGGTGTCTGGAAGGACCTGACCGACAACGTGAACTTCATGGCATCGAACCTCACCGGTCAGGTGCGTAACATCGCGGCCGTGACGACCGCGGTGGCGAACGGTGACCTTTCAAAGAAAATTACAGTAGACGTGCAGGGCGAGATCCTCGAGCTGAAAGACACGATCAACACGATGGTCGATCAGCTTTCGTCGTTCGCATCCGAGGTGACCCGCGTGGCAAGAGAGGTGGGAACCGAAGGTAAACTCGGCGGTCAGGCTGAGGTGCTTGGCGTGTCGGGTACATGGAAAGACCTGACCGACAATGTGAACTTCATGGCGTCGAACCTGACTTCTCAGGTGCGTAACATCGCTGACGTTACAACGGCCGTGGCCAACGGTGATCTCTCGAAGAAGATCACCGTAGACGTGAAGGGAGAGATCCTCGAGCTGAAGAACACGATCAACACGATGGTCGACCAGCTCTCTTCATTCGCGTCCGAGGTGACGCGTGTGGCCCGCGAGGTCGGAACCGAGGGAAAACTCGGCGGACAGGCGGTCGTGCAAGGGGTATCCGGAACTTGGAAGGATCTCACGGACAACGTGAATTTTATGGCGTCGAACCTTACCTCGCAGGTGCGCAACATCGCGACGGTCACGACGGCCGTGGCGAATGGTGACCTTTCGAAGAAGATCACCGTCGATGTGCAGGGTGAGATCCTGGAGCTGAAGATCACTATCAACACCATGGTTGACCAGCTCAATTCGTTCGCATCCGAGGTGACCCGCGTGGCACGCGAGGTCGGAACGGAAGGGAAACTCGGCGGCCAGGCGCAGGTGAAGGGCGTCTCCGGAACATGGAAGGATCTGACCGACAACGTGAACTTCATGGCGTCGAACCTCACGACGCAGGTGCGTGGTATCGCACGCGTTGTGACGGCGGTCGCGAACGGAAACCTAAATCGCAAACTCGAGGTGGAAGCGCTCGGTGAGATCGCCGAGCTCGCTGACACGATCAACGCCATGATCGACACGCTCGCGACATTCGCCGATCAGGTGACGACCGTCGCGCGCGAGGTGGGTATCGAAGGCGAGCTTGGCGGACAGGCGAACGTGCCCGGTGCTTCGGGAACGTGGCGCGACCTGACAGATAACGTGAATCAGCTGGCGGCCAACCTCACTAACCAGGTGCGTGCGATGGCCGACGTGGCAACCGCTGTGACGAAGGGGGACCTTACTCGGTCCATCACTGTGGATGCGTCGGGCGAGGTCGCGTTCCTCAAGGACAATGTAAACGAGATGATCCGCAACCTGCGCGAGACGACGCAAAAGAACACCGAGCAGGACTGGCTGAAGACCAACCTCGCGAAGTTTACGCGTCTTCTTCAGGGACAGCGTGATCTGCTCACGGTCGCGCGATTGATACTTTCCGAAATGGCGCCGCTCGTCGAGATGCAGCACGGCGTGTTCTACATAGCGGACACAGCCCAGGACGAAACGGTTCTCAAGCTGCTCGCAAGCTACGCGTACCGGAAACGGAAGTCGATCTCGAACGAATTCAAACTCGGAGAAAGCATCGTGGGCCAATGCGCGTTCGAGAAGCAGCGCATCATCATCAAGGATGTCCCGCCCGAGTATGTGAAGATCAACTCCGGTCTTGGCGAGGCCGCTCCGAAGAACATCGTCGTTCTCCCGGTGCTGTTCGAAGGCCAGGTGAAGGCGGTCATAGAGCTGGCATCATTCACGCCGTTCAACGAAATTCACTTTGCGTTCCTCGATCAGCTTACCGAGTCGATCGGTATCGTCATCAATACGATCGAAGCGAACATGAGAACCGAGGAGCTGCTCAAGCAATCGCAGTCGCTTGCTCAGGAGCTACAGCTCGGTCAGGCGGAGCTGCAGGAGACGAACCGTCGGCTCGAGCTGCAGGCCCAATCGCTGCAGACATCGGAAGAGCTGCTCAAACAGCAGCAGGAAGAGCTGCAGCAGACGAACCAGGAGCTGGAGGAAAAGGCACGACTGCTTTCCGAGCAAAAGAGCGAGGTCGAGCAGAAGAACCGACAGATCGAGCTTGCTCGTACGGCGCTGGAAGACAAGGCGAAACAGCTCGCGCTGAATTCGAAATACAAGTCCGAGTTTCTTGCGAACATGTCACACGAGCTTCGCACGCCGCTCAACTCGATGCTCATTCTTTCCAAGATGCTCGCCGACAACGCGGAGCAGAACCTTCACGAGAAGCAGGTCGAGTTCGCGGAAACGATCCACTCTTCGGGTGCTGATCTGCTCGCTCTTATCAACGAGATCCTTGATCTTTCGAAGATCGAATCCGGAACTATGGGTGTCGAGATCGGTGAGATCGCGTTCTCCGAACTGCAGGGCGATATCGAACGCACTTTCAGCCAGATCGCTCAAGATAAAGGTCTGCAGCTGCTTATCGAGCTCAGCGACCGGCTCCCGCAGAGCTTGCAGACCGACGCCAAACGTTTGCGACAGGTCTTGAAGAATCTGCTGTCGAACGCCTTTAAGTTCACGCAGCAGGGGCACGTCAAAGTGGACATCGACGTTGCCGACAGCGGCTGGAGCTTTGATAACAACAGTCTAAACCGGGCGTCGTCGGTGATCGCGTTCCGTGTCAGCGACACTGGGATCGGCATCTCCGAGGATAAGCAGCAACTGATCTTCGAGGCGTTCCAGCAGGAAGATGGCACAACGAGCCGCAAGTACGGCGGTACGGGTCTCGGTCTTTCGATCAGCCGCGAGATCGCCCGTCTGCTGGGCGGCGAGATCACGCTGGAAAGCACGCCGGGCCAGGGAAGTACGTTCACGTTCTACCTGCCGGAAAGCTACGAGACCGTTTCGCTCAGTCCGCAGGACGAAAAGGTGGCGGAGGATCGAGCAGCCGAGTACGAGCAGCGGCCGGCTTCGAGTCTTATTACCCTGTCTCGCAGCAGTGACGACGAAGCTCCTCCGCGAGTGCAGATAATCGTGAGCGACGATCGGTCTATCATTCAGCCGGGCGATCCGGTGCTGCAGGTTATCGAGGATGATCCGACGTTTGCACGCATACTGATGGACATAGCACGTGAGGTAGGGTTCAAATGCCTGGTCTCCCAACATGGCGAAGACGCGCTAATGACGGCCCGGAAGTATCGGCCGACCGCTATTACGCTCGACTTGACTCTACCCGGAATGCACGGCTACGCGGTTCTTGACCGCTTGAAGCACGACGCGTCGACGCGGCACATCCCGGTGCAGATCGTCTCTGTGATCGAGGACATGCGACGCGTTTTCCGCCTCGGCGCTTTTGGTTACCAGACAAAGCCAACGAACCGGGAGATGCTTCTAGAAGGCATCGAAAGGCTTAAGCTCTTTTCCGAGCGGCCGGTTAAAAAGCTTCTCCTTGTCGAAGACGACGATACGCTTCGGCAGAGCATGAGCGAAGTGCTTGCGGGTAAAGATGTCTCGATCACTCCGGTCGGCACCGGCGAAGAGGCCGTCGCAGCCGTCACCAGGGATCGCTTCGATTGTGCGATCGTGGATCTGATGCTGCCGGATATTGAATGGAGCGATCTGATCGCAAAGATCAAGGAACATTCAGGAGACCCGGAAATACCGGTCATCGTTCACACAGGAAAGGACCTGTCGAAACGCGAAACATCCCGCATCAGGAAGCTCGCCGAAACGATCATCATCAAGGATGCGGATTCGCTTGAGCGGTTGATCGACGAGACGGCCCTGTTCCTGCATCGTGATGTCGCCGATATGACGGACGCGCAGAAGAACATGATGAAGCACGTCAACGTCACCGATCCCAGGCTCGAGGGCAAGAAAGTGCTGATCGTCGACGACGACATTCGCAATATCTTCGCTCTGACAAGCGCGCTCGAGCGGCAGAAGATGCAGGTCGTTTACGCCGAGAACGGGAAGGACGGGATCGAGATACTGCAGAAGACGCCCGGCATCGATGGTGTGTTGATGGACATCATGATGCCCGGGATGGACGGATTTGAGGCGATGCAGGCGATCCGAAAGATCGCCAAGTTCAAGTCGGTCCCGATAATCGCGGTCACCGCAAAGGCAATGAAGGGGGACCGCCAAAAATGTATCGAGGCCGGTGCGTCGGATTATATAACCAAGCCGGTCGAGACCGAACAGTTGATGTCGCTGTTGAGGATCTGGCTCGATAATTAAGTCCGAGCCTTAAGCTCGCGGTCTTCGACCGCTATGTGAAGTCAAAGGGAGATTTTGGTTAATGATGGTAGAACCGGACAAAACATCTGACGAGGTGCCCGTAAACGTGCTTCTCGTCGATGACCGACCCGACAACCTTTTGGTGATGGAATCGGTCCTCGCGGATCTGAATCAGAATCTTGTCTGCGCAACTTCCGCACGCGAGGCGCTGAAGTTCCTGCTTATCGAAGACGTTGCACTCATCCTTCTTGACGTCCAGATGCCGGGTCTGAACGGCTTCGAATTCGCCGAGCTGATCCGTGAGCGCGAACGAACACAACACACACCGATAATCTTCATATCCGCGACAAGCGTCGATGATCAATACGTATTCAAAGGCTACTCCCTTGGCGCCGTCGACTATCTGACGAAGCCTTTCAACCCGGAGATCCTGAAATCGAAAGTCCGCTCCTTCGTTAAGCTGTTTCGCCAGAATCAGGAGATCAAACAGCAGAAGAAGCTGCTCGAGAAAGCGAACATCGCCCTCGACAGCGCAAATTCCGATCTCGAGGCTCGCGTTCAGGCGCGAACTCGCGAGCTTGAGGCCGCCAATGCGCGCCTCGCTGCTGAGCTCGAAGTTCGTAAGGATTCGGAGGCACGCCTGGCGCTTGAACATTCGATCACGCGCACGCTTGCATACGCGGAGAGTCTTGAAAGCGCGGCACCGGAGATCCTGAGGTCCTTTTGCGAACATATCGGAGCCGGGCTGAGCGCGTTCTGGACACTTAGCCCCGCCGGTACTGAGCTTGCATGTGTGAATATCGCGATGGCGGACCCGTCCGCCGCTGTTGAAAGAGTTAAGCAGCAGTCACTAGGGCTTACGTTTGCGCGTGGCGTCGGCTTCCCTGGTCAGGTCTGGGAGGAGAACAAGCCGCTACTGCTGGCTCAGGAATACCAGGGTGAGAAGTATCAACGAGAAAAGACGGTCCGGGCGGCCGGGTTTCGCTACGTCGTCGGATTTCCGATCAAGATCGCCGACGATTTTTTTGGAATGATCGAATTCTTCTCCCGTGATGCGATCCCGAATGATACAGCACTGGTCAACATGCTCGAGGCGATCGGAAGCGAGATCGGACAGTTTGTTCGCCGGAAGCGTGTCGAGAGCGAGCGCGAGGCGCTTTTGCTGCAGGAGAAGTCCTTGCGACAGCAGGCTGAGCGCGCGAGCCGCCTGAAAGACGAGTTTCTTGCGACCGTATCGCACGAGCTCCGGACGCCGCTGAACTCGATCCTCGGCTGGGGACAGATCTTGAGCAGCGGTAAGCTCTCGGAGGAGGAGCAGCGTAACGCCCTGGAGACGATCTATCGAAACGCGCGCTCGCAATCGCAGTTGATCGACGACCTGCTCGATACGTCGCGGTTGATCACTGGCAATCTTCACTTGAGCTTGTCCCCTACCAACGTCGTGCAGACTATCGAGGCTGCGATCGACGTTGTTCGTCCCGGTGCAGAAGCGAAGTCGATCTCGATAGAAACCGATTTCACTGCGGATGTCGATACCGTCACATGTGACGCCCAGCGTCTTCAGCAGATGGTATGGAATCTGCTGACGAATGCTGTGAAGTTCACTCCCGACGGCGGCCGCATAGCCGTCTGTTACGAACGCCTCGAGAACAACGTCAGGATCACCGTCAGCGACACCGGTCACGGCATCTCGGCCGAGTTTCTCCCTCTGGTCTTCGACCGTTTTCGTCAGGCCGACAGCTCGAGCACCAGGGCGCATCATGGACTCGGACTCGGTCTCGCGATCGTGCGGCATCTGGCGGAGCTTCACGGCGGAGAGGTGTCGGTGGAGAGCGACGGCATCGGTAAAGGCGCGACATTCTCGATCAGCCTTCCGATCACGCTCGCGGTCCACAGCGACGGCAAGGCGATCTCCGACAAGAGTAACGGGCATCATCGCCACAGCGCGCCCCTGACATCTCAAAGGCTCGACGGGTTGCGCATCTCGATCGTCGACGACGACGACGACGCCTGCAGTCTGCTGCGATTCTCGCTCGAAACAGCCGGGGCGGAAGTGAAGACGTGTTCGTCGGTAGCCGACGCGATGGATTCGCTGCGGGAATGGATCCCCGACATCCTACTGACGGACATCAACATGCCGGGCGAGGACGGCTATTCGTTGATCAAGAAACTCCGGGCCCTTCCGCGCGAAAAAGGATCCGGAATACCCGCCATCGCACTAACCGCCATGGCCCGCGCCGAAGACAGCGAAACCGCGATGTCCGCCGGCTTCCAAATGCACCTGCCGAAGCCGGTCGATATCGACGAGCTTGCCGAAGCGATCGCGAGTTTGACACGAAATAAAGGCAACGATTAGTCAGATCGACACTCAGATGCCAAACACAAAGTTTTGGCGTAGAGATAATTCGGATCGTCCGTAAAGAGTCCTGTCGAGTGAGTACCTCTTTATTCAACAGGGCGGTTTGCCGTCCGCCCTGAACCTGGAATCTCTTTTTCTAATACAACTGACTTATGGGACAAAGACGCTCGGTAGCGGGAGATCGCCGTCGGAGCCGAATTGCTGAATCAAGGTTCCGGTCGCTGATCGTTCTGAGTCGAGCTTCCGGGCCGGTAGACGGAGGTATCGAACCTGCCGTCACCGTCGTAATCGCCGGGCACGGGAACATCGCCGGGGCCGCCGAACGGCGCCGAATAGTAAGTCATGTCCTCACTCCGGAGAATGAACCACTCACCTGTCGCCGGACGCCAAAAGGCGACATCGAATTTTCCGTCGCCGGTATACTCGCCTTGAACCGGCTTGTCGGTCGCTGTCCCAAATGTCATCGCTATCTGGCCCGCAGTTGTGCGGTTCAGCCACCACTGACCGTTAGAAGGCCGGTAGATCGCGACATCGGTTTGGCCATCCCCGTCATAGTCGGCCGCGACCGATACGTCCCCATTGATTCCGAATTGCAGGATCTACAGTTGCAGAGTTGCAGGTAGTTGCGGAGTAGAGTTTTTGGGTCACTGCGCAGTTCAGAGTTGGAGAGTGCTTCCCAGTTTCCAACTTCTGGTATCTCTACAACTTTCTGAAAACTCTGTAAATGTCTGCAACCTTCTGCAACTTCAGAAAGTTTAGGCCGGCCTCATAAATCCCAAATTCGTGTTCTGAAAATTTACAATGTTCGGAAACACCACCGGCAGGTCTGCTTCGGGGAGGCCGAACCAGCGAGCGAGCGTGGCGGCGTATTGTTCGACCGACGTCGTTGGGATCCAGCGGCCGCGGGAGCCGGCGCCGGTGTCGGCATCGTCGGGACCATCGAGCGCGAGCGTGGGAAGCGGCGTTCCGTTCGAGGTGTTCAGGCCGTAAAGATCCGAACCGGCGACGCCGCCGACGACGAAATGGCAATTCGCCCACGCGTGGTCCGATCCGACACCAACACCGGAACCGGCGGGGTTCATCGTTCGTGAGAAGTCGGAAAGCGTGAACTGCGTGACCTTGTCCGCCAGTCCCTGCACGACCATTTCGTCGTAGAACGATCGCATCGCCTGGCTCGTCTGCGAGATGAGTGTGTTCTGGGTCGGGAGCTGCTGGTTGTGAGTGTCGAAGCCGCCGATCTGGCAGAAAAAGATCTGACGGTTGACGCCGAGGTCCCCGCGTTTCTTTATCATCCTCGCGACCTGCTTGAGTTGGTTCCCGATGTTCGAGGTCGGAAACTGCACCGAGATCTCCTGGTACGATTGCAGCGAGCTGTTGACCGCTATCGCCGTGTCGGTGATGTGACTGGCGGCGGCGATGATCTCGGTACTCAGATCCTGCGCGAGTAGGGCGTTGAGTGCCGCGAGCTGCGCCTGCGAGTCGGGACTTGGGTCGTAGCCTTGAGGATTCAGAACCTGATTCAGCCCGGTTGGTGCAGGCGCGATCGCCAGCGGCAAAGTTGTTTGCCCGGCCGTGAAAAGCTGGGCACCCGAGATCGATGTGATCATCGGAACAAGCGCGCCGGGATTGTCGGGTGCGGAACGCCGGTCGGCAAGCCGTCCCGCCCAGCCGGAAAATATTTGGCGATCGCTTCGGCCGGTTTGATGCTGGCCGGTCTGGTCGGTGTGCGAGTAGAGGTTGTACGGCTTCGGGTGCGTGAAATCGTACATCTGAGCTTTCGTTGTCGGCTTTGCCAGCGTCCCGACATTCGACACGATCGCCATTTTGTTTTGACCCCAAAGCTCGTAGATCCCGTTACTGAACGGCCCGACGCCGAACGCGGGATGCAGGCCGTACGTCAGATTTCCCAAGCGGGGAATCGTGAACGGGAGCAACGCGTTCTGGGGCATCGCGAGACCGAACGGATTCCGCAGCGCGTAGTACGTCGCATAATTGCTGACACTCGCGTCCGCATGAAGCGGGACCAGACTGTTGTTGCCATCGTTGCCACCGGCGAGAAAAATGCAGACGAGGGCACGATAGTCCGACGGTACAGTTGATGCGGAGGCCGCGTCCGCGTTTCCTGCGAGAGCACTCATCAACCCAAAATGCCGAAACTGCGTCGCGAGCGCCGTCATGCCGAGAGCGGCGGACGACCTTAACAAAAAATCTCTTCTGTTCTGTTTCATCCCGTCTTGCCTATCTCTGGATCTGGTACTGCGATGATGTCGCGACAAGGTAAACCGCACGCTTCGCCCGGAGCAGGGGATTCGACGCCGGAACCGTCAAAACCGCATTGAGGATCGTCGAGCGCATCTGCGGTGACATCGTCCCGTGCATCATTCGAAGGTTGAGCACGTCCATCATGTCGTTGCCTGTCGGATCCGATTCGGCAAGCGCCTGGATGTCCGCCACACTTATCGACGTTCCCGACGTTACTCGTCGCTCGGTGTTGAGATTGACGCCGTTGAAGATCAAGGTGTTTGCAAAATTGATACGCGACACAGACGTCCCGGTCGTCAGCAATCCGAACTCCGGTCCGTTGAATGTAGTACCGGGAACGATGTAATCCGGCGGATAGAAATTAAAGACCGAGGGCGACATGAACGCGGTTTGCCCCATCGCATTTGTCTCGGTTGTCAGCACCCCGTCAGAGATATCTGAACGCTCGAAGGAACGCACTTCGAACTGTCTCGCCAGATTCGTCACAAACATAACCGGTTCTCGAAGCTTGCCGTAGCGTGGCTCGGTTTTGATATCGCCACGTGCTTCGGGATCGAGCAGGATAGCTTTGATCACCTCCTTCATCTGAGAAGGACTTACCCGGTTCGCGTTAAATACCGCCGCAACACGGCCGACATAAGCCGGTGTCGGATCGCCGGTGATGAGCTGCTGTATCAGGAAGCGGCTGACGAACGGAGCCGTGTTCGGGTGATTGTAAATATTATCCAGCGCATGGTTCAGCGAGTTTGCCGCGTATGTAGTGACCTGTGTTCCTGTACAGCCGCTGCACGCCGCGATGCTTGTCGTTGTAGAACCCGGATAATCCAGAAGCGTTTTCGCAGAGAGGTCGTGGTTGTTCGGGTTTGTGATGATCATCGGATCGATAAAATTCGGCGAACCCGGAAACCGGTTGGGGCACAGAGTCGGCGACGTTTCGCACAGGCTCCATCCGGTAAAAACGAGAGTGAAGTTGTTCACGATCGTCTGGTCGTAGGTCGGGATCGGGTTGCCTTGCTGATCGGTCTTAAAAGTTCCGTTCGGATTCAGCATGAATACGCCGAGGTTGAAGAGCTGAAGTATCTCGCGTGCGTAATTCTCGTTCGGGCTGAATCGCGTAGAAGTGCGCATGTTCAGGTAATCGCCCATTCCGGGGTTCAGCGTCATCTCGTACATCAACGTCCGCCAATTCCCGAACGCATTCCTGCTTAAAACTTTGTGATACGCCGCCATGTGGCTCGATTGCTGCGTCTCGACGCCGGAGATCACCCAGAGCTGCGCGAGCGCCCACGCGACACGGTGTCGAAGCTGTGCATCGCCGTAGAAAGCCTCTTTGTAAAACCAGTTTTGGACCGGATACATCGTGTAGTGGTTTACGTAGCAAAAAGGATCGGGATCCGGAATGCCGGCATCGATCTGCCCGTTGCAATCGGAGGACGGATTGGTGGGCCTGATCGGGAAATTCGGGTAGGGATTGCCCGGCGACGGATACGCCATATCGAACTGTTCGGCCAGCCACGCACGGATCCCGATGCGGCGCACGCGAAGGTCAAGGGCCGGTGTCGGTCCGAAGGTGGCCTGTTCCAGGAATCTTGTTCTGTCGCCCGACCAGGTGTATCCAATTATGTTCGAATCGTCAGAAGATCGTTGCGGAGTCGTACTGTCGATTTTTGATGGGTTCGGGATCGCGGTCCCGAGACCATCTTTCATTGGCCCGCCAGTTGAGCCAATGCTTAGCCGAACGCTGTTGCTCGCCAAGCCGCGCCAGGCTACCGACAACAAAACGTCACCTCGTTCCGGAGGATCATCCCAGTAGCCGATCTCATCGCGAAGCTCGATGGTAAGTGCATAGACGCGATCTTGCTTATCCAGAGGCTGAACACGAAGTACCGGAAACCGATATATCCTCGCGCGGGCATCGACGGCATAAGCGCGAAACGCGTCGGCGTCCTCGCCCGGCATCAGGTCGACATTCGTCACATAGACCACGATCTTCGAATAAAGTTCGAAGGAAGACCTTTGCATACGCGGCAGCGACCTAGGAAAAGCTTTGTTTGTCGGGCTGGTGGCGAGGGCATGCGTCGAGTCCGGCGCGGTGAGCAATACAGGTACCGGTGAGTTAGGATTCGGATCCGTCCCGGCGAAAGCCGGGATCACCGCCCCAAGGCAGGTAAGAAACGCGGCAAGTTTCGATAGTAGATAGTCTGATCGTTTACGACACATTGAACGCAGGAAAAGAAAAATCGATAACGTATCAATTCGGGCTGAACGGGATCGCCGGCATCGCCAACGGCGTATCCGTGGGCAAGCCGAAATAAAAGGAAGTGACCGCTCCGCTCCCGCTGTTTTTTATCCACCAGCTCCCGTCACTCGGCCGGAACACCGCGATGTCAGTTTTGTTGTCGCCGTCGTAATCACCCGGCACCGGCTTGTCAGTAGAAAAGCCGAAGTCCTCTTCGATGTCCGGACCGCCGTCGCTTCGTTTGATCCGCCACAGCATCCGCCCGTTCTGTCCTTTCGTACCGGCGAAATCGGTCTTGCCGTCACCATCGAAATCACCCGGGGTCGGGATCTCGATATCCATTACATGCGAGAGGTCGGGCGCTGTATAGCTGGAGCTGTACGGCGGAAGCCAGACCTTAAAAGTTTGGTTGTCGAAGACGGCGATTTCGCTGTAGCCGTCATTGTTGTAGTCGCCGGGGATTGGCAGCGGGTTTACGTTGCACGCATCGCCGATCGTCTTCCTGATCACGTTACGGTCTAGATCGGCAACGAAGTAGATGCTGATGAAGCACGTTTCACCGGGATTCTGACTGATGTCCACCTGGTAAAGCTGGCCGACCTCCGCCCGTCCGTCGCCAAAGTAATTCCGGTTGAACTTCGAGTAGCCCAACTCGTACGAAAGTATCACCTGATGCCCACCGGCGCTTTTGCTCAACCACCATTCATTCGTGTCCCCGGTTTCAAAATCCCACCAGCGATATATCCCGACATCGGTGATGCCGTCATTGTCGTAATCAGCGGGGGCGGGAACATCTAGGCTGCGTCCCCACTGCCGGACGAACATTTGGTGAGTTTGCGTATCGAGAAAGAACCAGTAAGAAGGCTGCGGGGCTATATCGCCGGCACGCGAGCCTTCGCGATAGAGAGCTATGTCGGTTCGGCCGTCGCCGTTGAAGTCGAGCTTGAAACTGTTGTCGGTGGCAAATACGGTCAGTCCGTGAAGCAGACAAATACAGACAAGAAGACTTACTCGCAAGCGTCTCATATTGATTGTGGTTACCCGCGCGGAAGAACTAAAGGCACCGGATTTCCGATTGGTTGGAATGATAGCCGATAAGTGCGGATTTGCCCAAAAAATTCTACTCTGGCCCACAAAGAATCATTTCCCGGAGCTTCTCCGTTACGAGCATCGATCCTAAGGCAGTTGGAATGGCCCGGCGTCATGGTTGATAGAAGGTCCGTGTACCTCTGCGATCGGTGAGCTTTGCGCGAAGCATTTTTTTTCCCGCATAGCCTGCGGCGATCGCAGAGGTCGACCCGCAGTTTGGGATCAGTCTTGAGAAAATAATGCGGTCGGGCCTATATGCAGCTAACATCGAGGAATGAGTGAAGAGGGAAAGATAGAAAAAAAAGTGCTTGATGAAGAACGTCAGAGCCTGCTGGTGCGACTTGAAGATTGGCTTGAAACTCCGTTGATATTGCTCGGATTCGTTTGGCTGATCCTGCTGATAATAGAATTGACGGGAAACTTGTCACCCGGTCTGGAGTTGCTCGGAACGATCATCTGGATAGTTTTCATCGTTGATTTCGGGATCAAGTTCACACTGGCCCCCGGTAAAGTCGCTTACCTCAAGTCGCACTGGCTTACGGCATTGTCACTTCTGGTTCCGGCGTTACGGATCTTTCGGATATTCCGGGTATTCAGAATACTTCGGGCAGCACGGGCGGTTCGAGGCGTCCGTCTCTTTCGCGTGCTGACCTCCCTCAACCGCGGGATGAAAGCACTCGGAGCAAGCTTCGGCCGCCGGGGCTTTGGATACGTCGTCGCGCTGTCGACGATAGTGGTCTTTGCCGGCGCCGCCGCGATCCTTGCCTTCGAGAACCAATCCGGCGGAGGTTTGGAGACGTACGGGGATGCTCTCTGGTGGACGGCCATGATGATCACAACGATGGGCTCAGATTACTTCCCGCGTTCTGGCGAGGGCCGCGTGCTGTGTCTCCTGCTCGCCTTATACGGCTTCGCAGTCTTCGGATACGTGACGGCTACGCTCGCGACCTTTTTCGTCGAACGTGACGCCGCTGATAATGAGTCGGAGTTGATCGGAGTTGAAGATATCCGGGCCCTGCGAGACGAGATCGCGGCGCTTCGAAGAGAGATCAAGCCACTCGATAACTAAGATCGTCGAGCGGATGGTGCGCCATGCTCGACGTTCAACGAATGAGCGCAATCAGGTTTCATTTCGTCTCATCGGCCGCGTAGGTCGCAAGTGACTTGAGGTCGGGTATCAAAATATCTTTTCCTTTATGAAGAATAAGCCCGTCTTCGTTCAAGCGAACAAGGGTGCGGCTTACGACCTCTCGCACGGTTCCGATCCTCGCTGCAAGCTGATTGTGCGTGAGTCGCAGCTTCAATTTGGTCCCGTCGGCGGTCGCCACACCGCGGCTCCGAGCTTCCGCAAGCAACAGGCTCGCGAGCCGCTGTCCGACCTCGCGTAGGGACAGAGTTTCGACAAGCTCGGCGCATCGCCGTAGACGGGAAGCCAGGAGTCGTGTTGCCGCTAACGCGAGCTGAGGATGAGCGATCGCCGTTTTTAAGACGTCGTCGCGGCTTAGAAAGTAAACGGTCGTCGGTTCCTCGGCGGCGACCGTGGATGGGTAGGTTCCACTGTCGAAGACCGGAACCTCGGCGATCGTTGTTACGGCCTTTTCAACGTGGATCACCTGTTCGCGTCCGTCGGGGCTGGTCCGCACCGCGCGGACCGACCCGGAAGCGATCAGGAACAGGCCTCTTGCCGGTTCCCCGGCCAGGAACAGGATCTCGTCGCGCTCGAGTTTCTTTTCAACGGCGCGCGAGGCGAGAAGCTTTAGCACCTCGACATTTAAGCTCTTGAACAATTCCGCTTGCTTGAGGATCTCGACTGTCTCGCTCTGCACAGGTGAAATTCTATGTGTCTTTAGTGAGGACTTCAAAAGAGTGCCTTCTTGGTGACGGGGATGTGCGGTCAGCCCTCGGTCGCGGAGCCGAACCGCGGGGGCAGAGTGTCGAGCTCTGTTTTGATGGATGCGGCCAATACCCTGATCGTCTCCGGAGGCATCAAGCCAGGCGTCGCGAGCTTGTAGATCCGCTCTTCTTCGAGACGGTCGTGTACCGCGAGACCGTCTTGCACCGTGCCGAGAATACCTCGCACAGTACCCAACGGGTTGTTCTCGTATTCGCTCTCCCGCGTGATCTTGATCGCACGAGCGAGCTCCCGCATGAAGAAGTCGTGGTCGTGACGGAGCCGCTCGATCAGATCGGGAACATCGGAGAACTCGGTACGTTCGTCGGCAACGCGAAGGACGGCAGGGAATAGTCGAAGGTGCTCCGCCCGTATGTGCATCGCCAGGCGCGCCCAGAAAAGGTCCAGGGCACGATGGACACTATCGAGCTGGCCGGAGTCTAGAGCGGAAAAAACATCCGTGAGGAGCCCGTCGAGTTCGACGTGGTCGGAGCGAAGCAAGCTTTCGATATGTGAATCCAAGAAGTCTCCGTTCTCGGCCATAGTGTGAATCAGACCGGCAAAGACGTTACGCCGTAACCGCTTCCGGTTCACGTTTGCGGACAAAGAAAGCGTAGTTAACGAAAAGACACATGATCGCGAAGACGGACAGCAGCAGGAAGCCGAGTGTGTAGCTTCCGGTTGCATCCTTTACGAAGCCCAGCTCGATGGGCGGAAAGAAACCGCCGAGGCCGCCGAACGCTCCGACCAGGCCAGTGACCGTCGCGGTCTCCTTCGGAAAATACTGCGGTACCAGTTTGAAGACCGCTCCGTTGCCTAGACCGAGGGCGGCGGCGCAACCGAGAGCTCCGATAGTGAAAGGGACGATCGACACCCAACCTAACAGTGGAGCTAGGATCGCTATCGCAGCAAACACGAAGAGGAGGACCTTTGCACCGCCGATCTTGTCCGCAATCATTCCGCCGACGGGACGCATCAGCGTCGCGAGTACGACAAATCCCGCAGTGCGTGCCCCTGCATCGGTAGGCGTCAGCGCAAACAACTCGCGGAGGAATGTCGGCATATAGAGCGCGAGCGCAACAAAGCCGCCGAATGTCAAAAAGTAGAAGAGCGAGAGTATCCACGCGGTCTTCGACGTTCGCAACGGCTGGAGCATTTCCGCCAGCGATCGCGGACGAGCGGTCGTGGTTTCGTTTTCCGCTAGCAAATAAAATACTATTCCCCAGATGAGTGTAGCTGCCCCAAAAATAAAGAAGACCGTCCGCCAGTCACCGAGCGCCAGGGCGAGTACCGGAGCAAGGAACACTGCGACCGATTGCCCTATATTTCCCATCCCGTAGATCCCGAGTGCGGTGCCTTGTTTTGCGGGTGGGAACCAACGGGAAGTAAACCCGATACCGACTGGAAATGTTGTCCCTGCAACGCCGAGAAATAATCCGAAGATCACGAGTTGATTGAAGCTCGTCGAGAAACCGATCGCCACCGCGGGTAACGCCGAGAAAATCAAAAGTGCCGCCATCACCTGACGTCCACCGAACTTGTCCGCCAGCATTCCGGAAAACAACCGGCCTATGGAACCAAGCAGAACCGGTACGGCGATCATCAAGCTCTTCTGTGTCGCTGTTAGACCGTAGATCTGTGTGAAGTTCGGAGCCAGAGCTGCGATAAGCCCCCACACTGCGAACGAAACCGCAAATGCGGTGGTTGATAAAAAGAGCGCGCGGTTGGCTCCGGGCCTCGCATCGGTCGATGCGTTCGTCGATACATTACTCATCAAAATCTCTTGGCTGCTGCTCATCACATTTTCGACAGTTTAATTCGTATCCGATCCGCGATTCGCGTCCCGCCTGCGTCAGCGTCCACTCGCGGATCCGGAGCGGCGGATCGTGGCGGACGTGTTGATAGTGCCCGCACGCGAGCTTCGCCCGCCAGTGTCGCTCGTCGTCCTGATCAAAACCGGTAACCTTCTGGTTCATTTCTCCGGTCGCGAGCGATGGAAGCGTGTTTTTCTCTCTGAAGGCTTCCACCAAAGGAAGATGGTCAGAGCGATGAACCAGCAGATACCCGACGCGAGCACGAGCGGTATCAGCTGTTTGTAATGCCCGGCAAGCGCAGCTTCGATCGTCGCCGAGAGGATCCAGAGCTGCGCTATGTTGATCATGACGAAGAGTGCCAGCCGGGCTTGCCAGATGGCCGAGCGCCCCTGCGTCATCGCTCTTTTTCGGGATCCGTTTTCGTTATGCTGATTCATGTTCCTGCACTATCTTCTTTCCGACGGCCCAGACTTCACCGTCCTCTCGAACCTCTATCTCGATCACCCCGAGCGGTCGTGGCGGCGGCCCGTAAAGAACGAGGCCGGTGTGAACATCAAACCCGCCCTCGTGACACGGGCATTCCAGCCGGTCATTCGACTTTGAGTAATAGACCGGACACGTCAGATGCGTACACTTTTGCTCGTACGCGTAATACTTTCCATCGGCGGCACGGATAAGTATTGCAGTGTCGTTCTCGCCAGGGTAGAAAAAGTTGACGGCGCTCCCGGGCTTGAGTCCGGCGCTTCCGTCGATCTTCATGGCCGGCAACTGTTGTTCGAGCGTCGAGTTGTAAGCCAACTTAGCGGCAAATCCCGCAGACGCGAGAAAGAAGGCGCTGGATGTCAGAAAAAGGAAATTGCAAAACTCGCGACGCGTCACATCAGCTTCTTCGTCACGCTCGTACGGAAACTCCGCCTGGTACGGCGCCGTCGCCGTGCGTACATCGCTTTCGTCCGAGAGCACTTGATCAATTATTTCCTTGGAAGGTGGTTTCATAATAACGGTCGTCAGTTGTTCAGCGTTCAGCGTTCATGTTCGGTGTTCAGGGGTTCGATGTTCATTGATTCTTCCGTGCTATCCGTGTTTCTGTGTTTTCTTTGTCTTCTGGGTATTCTGTGGTTCATATCTTGTAAGTGAAATTAACCACGGAATACACGAAAGACACAGACGATCCGGAAGACGCCGAAAGCACAGAAGGGCCGGAAACGACAGCCACCGACCACTGACACAAACACATCAGAATTCATTGCTCTTGTCAGATTCTTCGACCTGCGTGTCGATCCAGGACTCAGTCGGCGTTTCACCGGACTCAGTTAGAACCTTGCCCTCGAATACACCGCAGCCATCGACCTTTACTTCCTCGGCGTCGGTCGGGAGCATCAAATAAACCTTCGTCTCGACACGTTGATTACCGAACACGTGGGCGTTGACGGGTTTTGTCCGTCGTGTCGGTACGACATCCTCGTACTTCCCAAACGTGATCGCACCGGTCGGGCACACACTGGCACACATCGGTTTCAATCCCTCGCTCGTGCGGTCGAAACACATATCGGACTTCATCTGCAGGTGCATCTGCGAGTTGTATTTCGGTACGCCGAACGGACACGCGTTAACGCAGTTCCGGCAGTCGAGACACCGCGGTTTCAGCGCCGACATCACAACGCCGTCCTCGTTCTGCTTGATCGCATCGGCCGGGCAGACGAGCGCGCAAGTCGGTTCCGTACAATGCATGCAGACCGTGGGCATGGTCGCGGTCGTCTCCGAACGGTCGATGTAATCGACAAAGATCATCGAATACCCTTTATGCGTGTCGCATTCCCGGCACGCCGCAACGCACGACCGGCACCCTATGCAACGCTGCGGATCGATGAACATTGTTTCTTTCATAATTTCTTTGGGCGTTTTCGTGGTTCGTTGTTCGGGGTTCGTTGTTCGTCGTTCGTTGTTCGTGGTTCGTGATTCGTTAATCGCCGTCGTCACTCGAGCGCCGGCAACTGGTGTCGGAACCGCCCGAGGTATCGGGCGGGTCGCGAAGCGAGGCGGGTAGTCAATTCACGAAGTCTTCGCGGACCCGGCTGTTACAACAGCCGGTTCTGACTGTGACGCCGGCTACCGGATACCGGTCAACCATCGACCAACAATCACGATCGACGATCAACGAACCACGAACAACGAACCACGAACAACGAACCACAATCACTTTCCTCTCCGCACTTCACTCAGACTGACGCCCTTCCGGGCCTTCCCGAGTATCGGCAATTCTCGGCCGTGGATCTTCTCGATCTTTGCGGCGCAGGCTTTGAACTCGGGGATCTTCGACGTCGGATCAAGCACCGGATTAGTTAACTGGTTCACCGCCAGCTGCTCGCCCCAGTGGTACGGGATAAAGATCGTGTCCGGGCGGATCGTCCTGACGATGAGCGCCGGAAAAACCCCTTCACCGCGACGCGAAACGACCTTTACGCGCTCACCGTCGTGTATGCCCATAGCGGCGGCCGTCTCGGGATGGATCTCGACATACGGCTCCGGGCACTGGTCGACAAGAAACTTGATCCGCCGTGTCTGGTTACCCGAAAGATACTGAAAGACAACCCGGCCGCTGGTCAGGATCAGCGGGAATTCATCGTCCGGTTTTTCATCGGCGCCCTTGTACTCGATCGCATGAAACTTCGCTTTTCCGTCCGGGTGATAGAACCGCTCTTCGAACAACCGTGGCGTACCCGGATGATCTTCGGTCGGACACGGCCAGAAAACCCCGTTCTCCCGTTCGATCCGTTCCCACGAGATCCCGCCATAATCCGCCGTTCCCCCACGCGACGCTTCGCGCATCTCTTCGAACATCTCGCGTGTGTTCTTGTAAGGGAAAAACTCGCCGCGTCCGAGCCGCTCCGCAAGCCGCTGCACGATCCACCAATCGGGTTTCGCCTCACCGGGCGGGTTGCTCGCCTTGTTGATCTTCAGGACGCGGCCCTCGCCGTTCGTCGTCACGCCTTCGTCCTCGGACCACGCGGTTCCGGGAAGCACGACGTCCGCGTACCGGGCCGATTCGGACATAAAGAAGTCGATGCAAACGTAAAAGTCGAGACCCTCGAGCGATTCACGAACTCGATTCGTGTCAGGCAGCGAGACCATTACGTTATTGCAGACCGACATCAGCCCTCGGATCTCCCCCTCACGCATCTTTGCGAACATCTCGACGACGGAGACGCCGGCCTGCGGCAGCTCGTCTTCTGAGATTCCCCAGATCTTGCAGATGTGTGCACGGTGTTCGGGGTTCATTATCGATCGTTGCCCCGGGAGCTGATCGGCCTTTTGTCCATGTTCACGGCCGCCCTGCCCGTTGCCTTGTCCCGTGAAAGTCGCATAGCCGCGGCCCGGTGCGCCGATCTTGCCGGTTGCGAGAACAAGGTTGATATAGGTGAGAACATTGTCAACACCGTTCGAGTGGTGCTCGATCCCGCGAGCGTGAAGTACGAAGCCGGTTTTCGCGCGGCCGTAGATCTGGGCGGCTTGGACGATCTTACTCGCAGGAACGCCGGTTATATCGGCGCAGTACTCGGGCGTGTATTTCGAGAGCACGGTGTCGCGGGTTTCTTCCCAACCGTTGGTGCGCGCGGCGATGAACTCTTCGTCGATGTAGCCCTCTTTGATCGTGACGTACAGCATCCCATTCATCAGCGCCACGTCCGTTCCTGGACGAAGCTGCAGGTGGAGATCACTCTGGCGTGCAGTCGGTGTTTCGCGCGGATCGATAATGATCCACACGCCGCCGTTGTCGCGCTGCTGCCACATGTACTTGTTCAAAACCGGGAAGGTCTCTGCGCAGTTCGCCCCACCGATCAGAAGGACTTCCGCGAGCGGAATATCGCTCCACGGATTTGCGGCGCGGTCGACGCCGAACGCCTTGTTGTTTCCGGCCGCCGCGGAGACCATGCAAAGCCGTCCGTTGTAATCGACGTAACGGGTCCCCAGACCGACACGGGCAAACTTACCCATGACGTAGGTTTTCTCGGTAGTGAGCGACGAGCCGGAATAGATCGCGAGCGAATCCTTCCCGTACTTTTCGCTCAGCTCTCTGAATTTTGACGCGACAAGATCGAGCGCTTCGTCCCAGCTAGCCTGTTCGAACATGCCGTTTCGTTTGATGAGTGGATGTTTAAGCCGGTCGGGATGATGAGCCTGTAGATAAGCGGTTACGCCCTTCGGGCAGAGTTTGCCTTCGTTGACAGGGAAGTCGTACCGCGGCTCGAAGCCGACAACGTGATCGTCTTCGACAAGCAGGTTCATGCCGCACTGAACGGCGCAATAGGGACAGTGCGTCGGCACGACCTTATCGATCTTACGATCCGCCTGCCAACCGCCGTAGGGCGCATCATGCAGGTGCGGCCCGAAGCGATCGATGATGTTGTCCAGATGTTCGACTTTGCTCATTAAATTCACTAGCGTTGCGGCACGAGTCAGAACCGTGAGCGGTAGCGACCGGGTAACCGCGACAGGACCCTGTTTCGTGCCATTTAGTGTGATTCGCGTGATCGTGGTTACCTCTGCCTAATAGCCTGTAACCGCGAATCCCACGAATCACACTAAACCGCACGAAATCGCGTTCTGCAATCCGCAGTCGGGTGACCCGCCCGCTGACGCGGACGGTACTGACCGGTGCCGAGCCGACTCAAAATACATCATCTACTGTTCTCTATCTTCGCCGACTCAAAAACATCACCTACTGTTCTCTATCTTCGCCGACCCGCGATCCGACGAACACGCGATCCGTTTTGTCCGCGACTCCGGCGTACGCCAGTCCGCGCATGATCCGTTTGCAGCGCGGGCAGTAATCCTGCAGCGTGTGGCCGTTTTCCATCCTGTAATCGAATCCCAGCTCCGTCACAACGTTTTTCAGGTCGTCGATCCACAGCTTGCCGATGAACATCGTTCCGCATCGCGGGCAGACCGCCTGTTCCATTTCCCGTGAACGCCGTTGGTAAAGCTCGACGCCGATCGATGCAGGTCGCTGCACGATGTGAAACAGTTTGCCGAACGGAAGATAGAACAGCGTCATGATCACCGTGGCCTGGTGGAGCAGTGAGATGAACGGGTACATGTAGCCTTCGAACCAAAGGCTCGAGGCAGTAAGCATCAAACCTGAGACGGAGATCGCGATCAGCAGGAGATGCGGTGTGAAATCCAGAAGGAACGATTGATACGCGATCGCCCCGCGGTCTTTCAAGCGGCGGTGGATAGCGAACGCGCAGCCGGCGATCACCATGATCGCGGTGAAGTCCAGCGCATGAAACGTTAGCCACGCGATAAGGCTTCGACCATCCATTAATTGCAGCGGAAATCCGAAAAGATAAGCGCGGTAACCGAGGTCGCCTTCGAGCTTGAAGTGTACCCATCCGAATGCGAGCGGGAAAGTTATCAACGCCGACAGGATGCAGCCCCACATGATGAGAAAGTGCGTAAGCCAGCGGGTGAAGCCGCGACGGAAGATAAAGTTCTGCGCGACAAGATTCTTGGCAACTGTCTCGGCCGCTGTCGTCGTGTTCCTGAAAAGCTTTTTGCGCTCCCAAAAGAGCCGCCAGCCGCGCATCCAGTACCTTCGCGTCGCGGGCCGCTGTAGCCAGACCGTGTAACGGAAAACGATCGCACCTAGCGCGACGATGCTCGCTACCGTGTATCCAAACAGCGCCGAATCGAAATGTTCGAGATTTCGCGAACCCACAATGACCAGAACGGTGAGAAGCGCGGAAGCCAGAATTCCGAGATACGTCGGGCGGCGGTAATTTACCCTTTCCTGAGACGCGTTCACAGAGATCACCTTGCTTGATGTGCTTAAACTTGGGTTCAATTCAACTTATCGCAGAAGCAAAGAGAAATCAAAATACTCCAGCGACCTCGTCGCGAAGCAGTTTGTTTCGCCCGGCTTTCCGTGCCTTCGATTTTTCCGTGCCTTCGCGTGTTCCGTGTTTTCCGTGGTTTAGATTCCATCTGACACAGAACGCACGGAATACATGGAAAGAACCGAAACCCGAGATTCGATCCAACCCAGGGAAATGGTAGTCGACGCAATTTTTCCGACAAGTGACTTTAGTCACACCGGCGGGAACCGCGGCATTTTACTCTTGTGTAACCAGGCTTATGGAGGCTTTATATAAAATGCAGACATTTACGACAAAGACGATCCGCGAGATCGCGATAGCATCCCCTGAAACGACACGGGTTTTTGAAGAGTTCAAGATCGACTATTGCTGCGGCGGGCGCAAACCTTTTACCGACGCGTGCGTCGATGCCGGGTTGAACCCGGATGTGGTCGCGGAGAAGATTGCCGCGGCGATCACCGCGAACGCGTTGAATGAGACGAGCGGGGCCCCGGAATCGAAATCGCCATCGGAGTTGATAGGGTACATCATCGCGAAACATCACATCTTCACAGCCCAGGAGATCGCACGACTGACACCGCTGATGGAAAAGGTCCGAACCCGGCATGGCGAACAGCATCCGGAGTTGTTTGAGCTCGAGACGATTTTCACCGCGTTGACAGAGAGTTTGATCCCGCACATGCGTAAAGAGGAAGTAGTGCTGTTTCCCTACATCCACTCGCTGGAAGCGGCGTTGAAACAGGGACAGCCGCCACCGGCGGCACATTTCGGAACGGTGCAGAATCCGATCCGGATGATGATGGCGGACCACGACACGGATGGCGACCGGCTCCGACGGATGCGAGAGCTTACTAATGGCTATTCGCTGCCCGAGGGTGCTTGCCCGAGCTACGGAGCGCTTTACGCTGGCCTTCTGGATCTCGAACGCGACCTCCACCGGCATATTCATCTCGAGAACAACGTACTGTTCCCGGCAGCGACCGCCCTCGAACGCGAGGCGTTCGAAATGTCAGCCTCGGTAGTGGCGTAGTCTCAGAACGAGCACACGAAGGGCATCACCGTTCTGGCGGTGCACATTTTCTTCGCAAGAGCGACAGGGTGAAAAGCCTGCCGTACGGGGCGCTATAGGACAGACTTTCAAGTCTGTCCTCTTTGTTTAACCGACAGGCTGGAAAGCCTGTCGTACGGGCGCTATCCAAGTTGCCACGAGCCTTAGAGTCTGTGTCAAAACTAGCTAGTCGCGGACTAATACCGAATTCTATTCCGCCAACCGACTTATCCGTACCGCCGTAACTTTGTATTCAGGTGCCTGGACGTACCGGTCGCGATTGTTTCCTGTTATCCGATTCAAAAAGACCTCAGGCGTGTGAAATGTTGCAAACGCTTCGCCCGGTTTTACTTCTGTACCGATAGCGACCGGCAATGTAACCTCACCCCACCGGCTCGCCATTCGAACTAGTTCACCATGCAATAGTGAAAGATCTGCTGCGTCAAGAGGATTTACAACCACCAGGTCCGTCGGGCGTATGTGGGCGTTCGGCGTTCTCAACGTCATCGTTCCGGCATTGAACTGATATAGCGATCTACCGGTCGTCAAGAGGATGGGAAAGTCGGCGCTCGTTACTTCGGTTGTCGGCCGATACTTGATCCTGCGGAGCTTCGTCTGCTTGCCCTCGCCGAAGGTTTCCTTGTGAAGCACGTCTTCGCCGGTTTCCGACTCGCTTGGACACGGCCATTGGAGCCCTTCATTTTCTATACGCGCGTATGTGATGCCAGCCGAGTCCGGCCACACCGCACGAACCTCGTTCCAGATCTCTTCGGGGTTATTGAAATTGAAGTACTCGCCTTTACCCATGCTCCGAGCGAGTTCGCAGATGACCTCCCAATCGGACTTCGAGCGGCCGTGTGGTTCGATCGCTTTTCGCACCCGCTGGATCCGGCGCTCGGCGTTCATAAACGTTCCGTCTTTTTCAAATGAAGATGCTACCGGGAAGAACACGTGGCCGAATTCCCGTGCCGTCTCGTTCATAAACATATCCTGAACTATCAGGAGTTCGAGCTGCCGAAAAGCAGCCGCCGTCTTGCTTGCGTTCGGATGGCTGAGATAAATGTCATAGCCGATCGCCCAAAGAGCTTTCAGGTCCCCTGTGCCGGCAGCGTCCACGATCTCAATCGCATTCAGTCCCTTTTCGGTTGGGACAGGCGCGTTCCAGACCGCCTCGAACGCATCCCTTCCAACGGCGACCGCTATCGAACCGGTCAGGATTCCGGGGTCGCAACCCATCTGGGCACAGCCCTGGACGTTGTTCTGTCCGCGAAGGGGATTGATACCGGTTCCGCGTTTGCCGATGTTGCCTGTCAGGAGTGCGAGATTGATCAAAGCCATTACACCCTCGGTCCCCTGCGTATGTTCGGTAGTCCCAAGCCCGTGAAAACACATCGCCGGCTTCGCCGAGGCGTACATTCTCGCCGCACTTCGAATAAGCTCGGCCTCGACACCGCATCGCTCCGCAACATTCTCCGGGGAATAATCACTGACGAACGATCGATACTCCTCGTACTCGAGCACCCGGTCGTCGATGAAAGTTTTATCGGCGAGGCCTTCCTCGATGATCGCGTGAGCGATAGCGTTCAAAAGCAGCAAATTCGTTCCGGCGCGTAGCTGCAAATGAATATCGGCGTACTTAGCTAGCTCGATCTCCCGCGGGTCGATCACGATCAGCTTTGTGCCGTTTTGGATAACTGCTTGTTTCATTCGTTCGCCGACGATCGGGTGATTCTCAGTCGGATTGGCCCCGCAGATAAGGATCGTGCGCGTGAGCTCGATATCGGCAAAAGAGTTCGTCGCCGCTCCCGTCCCGAGCATCATCTTCATCGCTGCGGCCGATGGCGTGTGGCAGACGCGGGCACAGCAGTCGACGTTGTTTGTACCGAGCACCACGCGGGCAAATTTCTGAGTGAGGTAGTTCTCTTCGTTGGTCGCTCGCGCCGAGCCGAGAACCGCGACGCTTTCTTTGCCGTGTCGCTCAATGATCTCGCGTAACCTGGCGGTGGTGTATTCGATCGCGTCGGTCCAGGAAACTTGCTGCCAGTGATCGTTGCGGCGGATCATCGGTTCAGTGATGCGATCAGGCGCGTCGACAAAACCGAACGCGTATCGACCTTTGACGCAAAGGTGGCCGCTGTTCACGGGGGCTTCTAACGCAGGTTTTACCTGGACAATTTTTCCGTCCCGCGTGCCCGCGTACATCTCGCAACCGGTACCGCAATAAGGGCACACAGTCTTTGTCCAGGTTGTCGGGGCGCCGCCATTCTGGAGTATCGACCTGTCTTCCAGCGCACCGGTCGGGCAAGTATCGACACATGCGCCACAACTGACGCACGAGCTGTCTTCCATGCTTACGTCATCGGGAACCACGTGAGTTGTTTGACCTCGGTTCACGACCTGCCACACAAACTGCCCCTGAACCTCGTCGCAGATCCGGACGCATCGGTAGCAATCGATGCATCGAGACATGTCGACGTGAAAGTAAGGATGTGAATCGTCGATCAATTCCGGGTCGTGCCGTCCCAGGAAATCTTCCTTTCCAAGCCCGTGCTCGCGTGCGAGGACGTGAAATGGTTTGTCCGGATATTGTTCGAATGCGTCTGCAGGATACCGGCGGGCAAGCATTCGAAGGTTCATCGTCCTGGAACGGTCAAGCTGTCGCGACCGGGTCGTGACCTCCATGCCGGCCTTCAGTTCGGTCATGCACGATGCCACCGGCCGCGGCTGGCCCGCGATCTCGACGAGACATGTCCGGCACGCACCGCACGATTTCAACCGGCTATCCTCACATAGGACCGGCACTTCGGCACCTGCAGCGTGAGCTGCATCCAGCACGGAAATCCCTTCCGCGAAGTTCAACGTCTTTCCGTCTATCTTGGCTGTTATCATCACCGGATCCTTACAGGGCATGAGCATGAAGTTGTTTCGAACCATCAGCCGAAGACTTCTCCTCCGATCGCGTCACCGGTTGTCTCGCATTCAAGTAGGTGAATAGCGCGAGCGCGATCAATACCCAAATGAAACTTCTTACGAACATTTTCTTTATCTCCTCAAGGCCAGGCGGTGAAGTTAATTTAAAGCGAAGCCGAGGACCACCCTTTATGCAGAGCAACGTCCATACCTGACTGCTGCAATTTTGCAGCGGGCCTCCAAGGAAGGTCAGTACAGAGGTTATTTTCCTGTAAAAGCAGGAGAAACAAGCCCGCAGACGGCCGGGCCGCGGTGAATCATCAAAAGCTGCGCCCCGCATTGACCAGCGGAAAAAGCCGCGGTTTCGCGAATTCGTTCGCACACAGCTTCGCGACACAATTCGAGGCGGAAGATGAATTCTGATCAGATTCGTTGGGGATTTGTGAAGAATACGGAGTTAGCCCTAGATGTTTTACACGACCGCGGTTTTCAACTACCTTAATGCCGATATAGCGATGCCTATCAGTTGCAGATTATGTCTAACGAAATGCGGGAAGGCGATTAATGTCGAACGCGCACTTTCGGTAGCGTTTGGCGAATATAAGTTGAACCGCAAACCGGCTAGCGCAACACCGGAGCTGGTCGAATTATGGGAGGAAATATGGGAGAAGGTTTTATCAACTTGAGCCGCATTGCCTGGCTGGTCGGGGTCGCCATTTTGGTAATGGTCGCGAACATCCTGGTCAGCGTTCTGTACATGGTCGTATACAGCTACCTCATCGACCCGGGCCACGACAAGCAGTATTACGAGGCCCACATTCAGGTAGCGGCGCCTTACAGCAGTATCGTCGCGGGCATCCCTCTAATGTTTCTGGCAGGTTATTGGATCAGCGGCTGGTGGGGTGGAAAATTTGCAGTCGAGTCCGCAGTAACGGTGTGGTTTGTTTATGCTTTGATCGACGTCGCGGCACTAATAGCCGCGGGATTCACAACCAAGGCCGCGATGTTGGTTGCCGTTTCCCTTCTCACCAAGTTAGCGGCGGTATACGCCGGAGCGGTGATCGGAGCGCGTCGCTCGGCGTTCTAGCTCTAACGATATATTCACAACTCGCGACTGCGCAGCGGAAATCGGAAACAAAAACACGGAATCGAATCTTCTGTTGATGCCGACGTGCGGGCTAGATTTGCGAAAGATCGTATTAAACAAGATAGTGGAGCCGCCCATCGGAGTCGAACCGACGACCTTTCGATTACGAATGAAATACGCTACGTATTAACCGAGCCGGCAAATCATTCATCAAGGTACATTCTTATGCCCGAAACAACTCAATAATGTAGCACTTTGGCTTTTGCATCTTTTGGCACGCGGTGTCACACTAGATCACGACTAGGACCTAAAATGAGTCCTAATTCTAGTCCTATTTCCAGCAGAGGTGAAATGCAGATCAAACATTCAATTTTTCGGCGCGGAAAGAAAGGCGGGGACGATGCCAGATCGTACAAGAAAGCCTGGACGCTTCGGTTCACCTTCACGGATCAATCTGGCAGCACAAAACGAAAGACGTATCAGTTCGCAAGTCGGAACGATGCGGTAGATTCAAGAGCAAAGCTAGAAGCAGAACTCAAAAAGACGCAAGGTCAAAGCGTCATCGGTGACAAGATGACGTTTCGCGATCTTGCAAAGTATTCAAAGGCGACATTCTATCGTCCGGCAGAAATTGTCGAAGGCCGGAAGGTCGCAGGTATCAAATCTTATAAGCAGACCTACTCCGCGATTGATTCGCTTATCGGCTATTTTCAGGATCGCAAACTTGCCAGCCTAACGAGGAATGATCTTAGCGCTTACAAATCGTGGCGGTTAAAGCAGGGGGATCGACGCGGAACCAGAGGCAAACTTAAAGCAACCGAAAGAAGGTCTGTTAAGGTCTCGACAGTCAATCGCGATCTTGCGACTTTCAAACATCTAGTTAAATTCGCTCACGCCGAAGGTTGGATAGGCCGTGACATAACACTTGGCTCGACGGCAATCGATGTTGACGCGGAGATCGCCAGGACGCGGACGCTCACGGATGCCGAAGAAATGCGGTTGCTTGCGGCGTCCGGCGGAAGGCGGACGGTCGAGTACAAACGCGAAGGAAAGGCTGTTACAGCGACTATTGAGGCCGACAATCCGCACCTGAAAGCGCTAATCTTGCTTGGGCTAGATTCGGGAATGAGACGGGGCGAAATCTTAAAGCTCGAATGGAATGACATCGACTTTGAGAGAGGCATTATCAAGATTCTCGGAACTCATACTAAGACGCAAAAGTCACGATTCGTCCCGATGACAAGTCGGGCAAAAGCGGAACTGGTAACACTTCCTAACTTCGGAGCCAGCGGGAGGGTTTTTCCGTTCAATGACTTCAAACGATCTTGGGCAACGGCATTAAAAATTGCCGGAATTGACGGCCTGAACTTTCATGATCTTAGACGGACCTTTGTTACACGGCTGCAGACCGGCGGAGTATCGATCGGAATTGCGGCCGAGCTGGCCGGACATTCGCGGCTCGAAACAACGCAAAAGCACTACACGTCAACCGATAACGCGGCAGTAGTCCTAGACGCGGCGCAGAGAATCAATGCGGCCAATGAATCACGGCTCAACCTCTGGCCTGATACTATCGAGTAATTAACTTCAACCGTCTAACGCTTGCCTAATTACCAAGCGGACAGCGGACGCTTCTCTGACGCTCGCTGACGGTTGATCCTAATTCAGAGAGATTGGACTAACAGAGAGGTTCAAGCAATGGCACGAACGACTGAGTTTCCTCACGAACCGATTCCGCACGATTTTCTTTCTTGGAATTTTGCAGAGATTCGCAAGCATCTGTCCGAAGGCAGAAAGTGCTTTA